>NZ_JAEHBX010000409.1:0-245 GCF_016483395.1 Bacillus cereus group sp. N21 | reverse complement strand
ATGATGGATCAAAGAATATATGGAGAAATATACTTTACGTTTGAAGAAATGAAGCTTTTAAATGTTATTAAGCAAACCGTTATGATTATAAAGAATAGAGTTGACATTAAGAAGACATCTTTTTCTGATTGGAGATTAAGTGAACTAGTAAATCTTTTTTCTACTAGCTACAATAGTGACCTTCTAAAAAAAGAACAAAAAAAAGCTAATCAAGAAGGTAATAATAAATTTGGCGTGTTGAGACA
>NZ_JAEHBX010000408.1:0-245 GCF_016483395.1 Bacillus cereus group sp. N21 | reverse complement strand
ACAAAAGTAGGCCAAACAAAAGTAGAAGGAACGAAGACGTGGAAGGACGGAAATGGTGAAGGACGTCCAGAAACAATCAAAGTAGACCTACTACAAAATGGAAAAGTAATCGCAACGCAAGAAGTAAGCGAAGCAACAGGTTGGAAATATGCATTTACAGACTTAGCAGCATACGATGCTGAAGGAAAAGCATATAAGTATGAAGTGAAAGAACAACCGGTAGATGGATATCAATCCGAAGTACA
>NZ_JAEHBX010000407.1:0-246 GCF_016483395.1 Bacillus cereus group sp. N21 | reverse complement strand
GTGCAACAATTTCAACATCAGCAACTTGTGCACATGGTGAATGCTTTGTAGGATCTAAAACAGCAATTTTATATCCCATCTCCTTAGCTGCCAATGCCATCATTCTTCCAAGCTGGCCGCCTCCAATAATGCCGATTGTTTTTCCAGGTAAAATGATTCTCGTCATACTAGCTCACTACCTTCACGCACATCTTTTTCAATCGCTTCTCGTCTCAATTCCAATGCATCATGTATATCATCATGGAA
>NZ_JAEHBX010000406.1:0-246 GCF_016483395.1 Bacillus cereus group sp. N21 | reverse complement strand
GATACAAACTCATTACAAATAACGAATGGTTTATAAATGATACGCAAAAACATATGCCTCATATGTTAATTGTAGAAGCACTTGCGCAGCTTAGTGCATTTGTAAATACAAGTGACTCTGAAGGATTAGGCTTTCTCTCCTCATTAGATGGAGTTGAGTTCCATGAGAAAGCATACCCTGGTGATAAACTTGATTTACATTATGAGCTAACACGTAACCGTCGAGGGTTTGTTCTCGGTACAGGTA
>NZ_JAEHBX010000405.1:0-246 GCF_016483395.1 Bacillus cereus group sp. N21 | reverse complement strand
CCCCCCCCCCCCCCCCCCCCCCGCTGTTCCCCGCCCTCGACGCGATCCCAGACCTCTGCGGGTTCCGTGCCCTCTGGGCGTACAATGAGCTCCCGGCGAGCAAGGACCTCAGGGCGAACAGGGACCTCAAGGCGAACAAGGACCTCAAGGCCTACCGGGACGACCCAGCGGACCCGGCCCACCAGCACAAGGGGGAAGACCTCGGTGGGCGGGGGGTCAGGGGCTGGAGGGGGGGGGGGGGGGGGG
>NZ_JAEHBX010000404.1:0-246 GCF_016483395.1 Bacillus cereus group sp. N21 | reverse complement strand
CGTACTCCCTTGCCAGCTCGCTAACGCTTTCGGCTCACCAAACCTACTCGACATACCGCCCGCTAATACAATTCCAGCCCATTTACTCATTGGCGATGCAGCTCGAATGTAATATGACCTAACTCCGGTAAAATCAACTTATTCATCGCAAGGCGAACTGCTCCGCTAGATCCTGGCATTGAAAAGACAACTTTTCGCCCAATTGTGCCACCAATCGCTCTACTTAACATTGCACTACTTCCGATA
>NZ_JAEHBX010000403.1:0-246 GCF_016483395.1 Bacillus cereus group sp. N21 | reverse complement strand
GCACAGTAATGGAAGTTTCATCTCATGCTTTAGATCTTGGGCGTGTACACGGATGCGATTATGATGTTGCAGTATTTACGAATTTAACACAAGATCATTTAGACTATCATAAAACGATGGAAGAATATAAACATGCGAAGGGCTTGCTTTTTGCACAGCTTGGCAATAGTTATAATCATAATCGTAAAAAATACGCTGTATTAAACAGCGATGATCCAGTTGCGGAAGCTGTCTCTTATACACATC
>NZ_JAEHBX010000402.1:0-247 GCF_016483395.1 Bacillus cereus group sp. N21 | reverse complement strand
CTTCACTTGTACCTTTAGCTTCATTTACTTTCTCAACAGGTACTTTTTTAGTTTTATTTACAACCTTAGTAGCGTCAGCAGTCATCTTTACACCCTTACCAACTTTCGAAATTTTTCCAATTGGGGTAAGACCAGCTACTACCATCCCACCAGCTAAAAATCGGTCCAAAGTAGACAGTTTTTCTCCAGATGATGGATCAACACCATCCCAAGCCCGACGAATATCATATTCACCACTTATTTCACC
>NZ_JAEHBX010000401.1:0-247 GCF_016483395.1 Bacillus cereus group sp. N21 | reverse complement strand
CCACAATTGTGATTGATTTGTAAAAAATTGAACATATGGGTTTTGAATCGTAAATCCCATTGCAACTAAAATATTTAACGCTTGCACACATATGCATGCATACAACGCAAGGCAGACAGAAATAGTATCAAATACATTCCAGCGAAAATACACTTTTGTTTTTATAAAATCAATTTTATATCCATTTTTCCGTACTATATGTTTTCTATCAAATGGAATAATGATTGAAAACAGAACACCCATTATA
>NZ_JAEHBX010000400.1:0-247 GCF_016483395.1 Bacillus cereus group sp. N21 | reverse complement strand
CCAAAATATCCGTATAAGCTTGAGACGTTTCCCCTTTCGGAAGAGAATAATGAACCCATACAGCAGTAATGATATAGACAAAACTAAGAAGAAAGAACACCATATGCCATCCAAAATGCTGACTAACAGCAGTACTTATTACTTGCCCTGCAATTCCAGCTACTAAAAAACCGGTACTAACAAACCCTATCGTTGTAACTTTTTTCTCTACTGGAAACATTTCTACAACGTAAGCTAACGCCACTGG
>NZ_JAEHBX010000040.1:0-44104 GCF_016483395.1 Bacillus cereus group sp. N21 | reverse complement strand
GAGCTCCGATTGAATATCGAATCTCGATGGCTGCATAGTCTTTTTTTACAGCTGTCCACTTGACGGGGGTAAGACCACATATAAAATATATATTGTCCTTTATTTATTGTTTTTTTTATTTAAGTCTTGATAATGTACGTTCAGACACAAATTGGACAAATTTAAATCGTTTCCTGTACGCTAAATTAAAATGAATAATTACTATTTTTCAGCATATCCTAACCCTTATCCCGTAACATAGGTTGGAGAGGACTTTATGCAAAAACATAAATTATCCATAATATTTTATGGAATTATAATAACATTTTTCTTTATATCTCCATTGAAAGGGAAAGCAACTTGGAACATATCATCAATATAGTTTAACAGAGACAAAAGTTATAAAAGTTGAGCGATATCCAAAAGGAACTTTTAATTTTCTTGTCACAGCTGAATATCATACTTATGTAAATGCTCATAATCCTCCGAATTACAAAGTAACAATTACTTTTAATATTGATCCCAGTGGGGTAAAAGTTAAAAAAGTGAAACAACAGAAAGAATAGAAAAAACAGTGAAGTATAAACTCACTGTTTTTTTAATGTACGGTAAAGAGATATTTGTTCAGAATACCTTATATTTATGAACAGAGCATAGAATTCAATAATATCAAGGTTTTCTAGCTATAATCACGTTCATAAAGTGTGTACATAATTCAATGTTCAATTAATCTTTGGATTTTATCTTTCTGAACATGTATTTATCTTTTAAAGATGTTTCCAGGATAAGGTTTTGTAGTCCTTAGCGTACAATTTTCCCGAAATGATATAGTGACCCCTAATATATAATCCGCTTTTTTAATTTTTGATATTTTGTAACTCGTTTTAATCAAAAGTCTTTCGAATTGTTTTTTACCGGGATAACATGTTTCTCCATTCTTTCATAAAGACCCAATAATCGCTTGATGAAAGAAAGCTTTGGTGCTATCCAATACACAAATAAGGCTGAAATAATGCCTACAAGAGCTCCTGTAACAACATCGATAGGGTAGTGAACACCTACCCAAATACGGGAGATAGCTACACAGAATGCAAGCATAAGCCATAACCATCCTTCCTTTTTACGAACAAGCCACATAGAAACGCAAATAGAAAAAAATAAAATCGTATGGTCACTTGGAAATGAATTATCGATTTCATGCTCAACAAGTTGATTAACATTTGGAAGTACTGCAAATGGTTGATGATGCGAATAAAATTGACCAACAATCTTCCCAATAATTTCAGCGACAATGAATGCTAGTCCACCTTGAATAATCATCATTCTATTTTTGTTGTTTCGGGTAAACCAATATATAAGAACACCCAAGACCAAAGCATATAACATATATTCGGCAACAAAAACCATCATTGGATTTAGAGACGGGTTTTGTTTCCCTAGATCATTAATCCATCGAAAAGCATCGATATTAAACTGCGAAAACGGCATGTTTAAATTCCTCCAATCATTGAAATTTCAAATCTAAAAACGCATCACATATATCCAGATATTCAATTCTTTATATTAGGGAAGGGAAAAACCTGAAACTCATATTTCCATTGTAGGAAAGCAATTTTAAATGCTTCTTAACCTTTTCTTAACAATTTCTTAACAATAACAAATAAACCTTACAACAATCACGTTGTAAGGCTTTACATTCATATATTGGAGAGTCTATCTCAACTTTTAGGTGAGTTGATAGAACTGATTTTTGAAAGGACTTCTCTTTAAAAATATGAGTAACGTTTAGGGATGAAATCGGGGAATCACGTTCAATTATATAGTTAGGTTCTGTTGCAAAGTTTGAAAAAAGTATAAATAGGTCGATACATTAGGGATAGCGTTTAAGCAATCGCCATTAACTGTTGTAATTCCTGGTATGCCGAAAAAACGAAGTCTTGTGAAAGATTTCGTTTTTGTTTGTAAAGTGCGTGAAGGGTCTCAATCCCTTTTATTGTACGTGCGGCGTGACGGATATTTTGAAATCCAGAGGATTTAGCTAAACGACGTTTTACATGTCGATGATCCTGTTCAATCAGATTATTGAAATGTTTGACGGTACAATGTTTCGTATGTACATAAAAGCCATTATTTTTTAGTTTTTTGAAAGCACACAGCAAAGCAGGAGCCTTGTCTGTTGTGAGAACCGTTGGTTCTCCAAATGTTTTTACTAGTCTTTTCATAAAGACATATGCCGCCAGATGATCACGTTTTTTGCGAAGTTGAATATCCAATGTGTGTCCATTTTTATCGATTGCACGATAGAGATAACGCCATTCACCTTTCACTTTGATATAGGTTTCATCCAGTTTCCAAGATAATTGAGCGTTTTTATTTTTCTTCTTCCAAATTTGATAAATCAAATTGCCGTATTCATGCACCCAACGCATGATTGTTGTTGGATGAACGAAGACTCCACGTTCTTTCAGTATTTCAGATACATTACGATAACTTAAAGAAAAACGGCAATAATAGCCGACGGCTACTAAAATAATATCTTTCTTGAACTGTTTTCCTTTAAAATATCTCATGCATCATGCTCCCCGAATCATTTTTCTTACATTTTAATTTCACTTAGAAAACTTTGCAACAGAACCTAAAAATCTTTTACTATATTGCTTAATCAAATTAATATCCCCCAATTAATACGCAGGGGTATGCAGTAAGGGTTATTTTACTGTACCCTTGCGACGTTTTTTTGTTTCTTTAGTTTTTTAAAAACATCTACTGCAATGCTCGTTAACATAGGCTTATCTCCCTTTTCTCAAGATAATAAAAGTATATATAGAATTATAAGAATTTTTAATCATTTCATCGAGGCTAATGAAAGAAGTAAACATTAAAGGGGTAGCTAAAAAAATAATTGTTCCTAAAAACGAAAGTAAACTTTTCAATATTAGTTTACTTTCAAACCCCTGAAAATATCGAATTACAATTAAATTCCAGGTAATTGCTGTGAAATTTTTATTTTAGATCCAATAAAGATACTTTGCTAATTGTTTCATAGCAACTACACCTTAAATTTATTTATTCACTTTCTAATTATATCGTGCCTGAATAAGAAAAATTTAGTAATTATAAATCATAAAATTTATATATTTTTTATAGAAAGAATCCTTTAGGGCTTCCAACATGTTACCTCTAATATTTTATAAAAGAGGAATTATTTAACGATTTTCTCTTCAACTTAAAAAACTAAATTAATATAAATAAATAAATGAATAAATAAAAAGGAATTCCAATGAAAATAAAGAATTTATCAGTAATAAAGTTAATAATTGGTTTTTTGAAGGGGTAATTTGTGAAGCTATGGAGGGAAAAAAACTTTTAAAACAGTGGAAAGCAGATTTACAAACTATTAAAGAAGAGAAAAGAAAAAAGAAAAGGAAAAAGAGAAAAAGCACAAATAAGAAGTTTGCCATTCCTAGTAATACCGCTAATTTTATGAATGAGAATCATGTATATTATAAAAGAAACGGTGTTTGGAAACAAAGAGATAAATAGGTATTTAGAATGGGCGCAATAAATTTTGACTAAATATATAGTCAAAATTTATTGCGCCAGCGTTACTTTATGCATTTAAAAAGTTAAAGGAGAAAGGATTTTACAAAAGCACCGTTCATTGTACCGTTAAACATATGAATAATCGTATAGAACAAGACCACCGACATGTGAAACGTCGTTTTGCTAGGGCATCGGGATTTCAAACTCTCCGGCATGCTTCTCTTACAATAAAAGGCATTGAAACCATTCATGCCCTATACAAACAAAGGCGAAGTCTTCAAATAGGCTCCGCCTTTTCGGTTTATAACGAATTACAGGAATTATTAATGGTTGCATAACCATTTAACGATGCAACTCTAGATTTTCTATGTTTTGGGTAACTTTGCAACAGAACCGTGTGCTCACTTTTTTTCTCCTGTTTTAGACAGGAAGAAAACTGTTTTGCCACATCCATGTATTTGCCTCCTCTCTTGTAAATTATGTTGCATAAACAAATGATCACTTCTTATAAATTGTGTTGTATTAGATGACCCGTGTTTAACTTAAAATTTTCATAATAAAATTAAAAAATAAAAGCAATCATATCGAAAAAATGATAATCCTCCTCTAAAATCAGTAAGAAAACTTTTAAATTACTATTTTACTGTAGAATGGAAATGATACATTAATAATTAAGGTAATACTGTTCACTATTTAATTTTAAACTATGTAGAAAGATATTGAGGTGCAATAGATGATACATAATATTCCAGATGTTTATACAAAAAAATCCTTATAGTAGATGATGAAAAAGAGATTTTAAATTTGTTAGAAACAGTTTTAAAGAAAGAGGGGTTTCAACATATTTATACTTATACAACAGGAGCAGAAGGAATATGTATGTGTAAGCGAGTACAGCCAGATCTTATCATATTAGATATTATGCTTCCAGATTTAGATGGATATAGTGTTTGTCAGCAAATTCGACAGTTTACATTCGTTCCAATATTTTTCTTATCGGCGAAAAATGAAGATTTAGATAAAATACTTGGATTAAGTATAGGTGGCGATGATTACATTACAAAGCCTTTTAGTCCGAAAGAAGTAGCATATAAGATGAAAGCATTTTTTCGACGCAATCAATATCAAGAAAAGGCTCGGATTATGTATCAGTTTGGAGACATTAGGATAGATGAGGCACAAGGAACAGTGTTAAAGGGTGATACATTACTATCTTTAACAGCAAAAGAATTTAATATATTACTATTTTTAATAAAAAACCCAAATCAAATTTTTAGTAAGGCCCGCTTATATGAAGCTGTCTGGGGAGAAACATATCTGGGTAATGACAATATTATGATGGTGCATATGAGACATTTAAGAGAAAAAATAGAGGATAATCCTTCCAACCCTCATTACCTTGTAACAGTAAGGGGACTCGGATATAAACTTAATACAAAAGGTGATGCAAGATGAAGTGGAAGGTCACGAGACTATATATTACCTCATTAATAGGATTAATTATGTTTATCCTAATCGTTCAATTTTTTGCTTTTAGTTATTTAGTATTTACTTATAACCGTGAGGGAATGGACGATCCAGAGGGCTCAGTATTAGCTTTTCAAAAAGAAATCACAGTAGAAAATGGAAGTATTTCTATAACAAATAAAGGGAAAATTTTTTTGCAAGAACATGGAGCATGGTTACAAGTATTAAATCGTAATAGTGATGAAGTATTTCAAATGTATAAGCCTAAAAATACACCAACTCATTATACCCCTAGTGATTTGATTTTACGCTATAAGTACGATATTGGGGGGTATACAACGTTTGTGGGTAAGTTAGATAAAAGTACACAAGTAGAAAGTTATATTGTCGCTTTTCCGTCAAACCAAGCATTGCGAAAATCTGTCTATTTGAACTTCAATAATTTATCTAGCTTCTATCCATATGGGATTTTAATGTTAATAGGAGTAACAGTAGTTTGTATTTTATTATTTGCTTACATTGTGGCAAGGTATATGTCAAAACCTGTTGTCACGATAATTGAACATATTAATAATTTAAAACAAGGACAATATGAACAAGTACCGGAAGAAAAAGGAATATATGCGGAGGTATATATAACTTTGAATCAGTTATCGCATCAACTAAAGGATATTAATCTCCAAAGAAAAAGGCTAGATACGATGCGAGCAGAATGGATTATAAACATCTCTCATGATTTAAAGACACCACTTTCTTCTATTAAAGGTTATAGTGAAATTATAGGGAATCGCGAGTATAAAATCAATATGCAAGAAATGTACCAATATGCAGAAGTCATTCAAAATAAATCAATTTATATTGAAAAATTGATTAATGATTTAAAACTTACATATCAATTGAAGAATGCGTTGTTACCTATCCATAAAAATACAGTAGATATTGTGAATCTCACCCGAGAAACGATTATTGAATTTATGAATATGCCTCATTATGAGAATCGATTAATTGAGTTTGAATGTCTTAAGAAGGAACTAATTATAAAAGCAGATCAGGGATTAATTCAACGTGTGATAGTAAATTTATTGAATAATGCGCTTATTCATACTGATGTTGAAACATTAATACAAGTTCGCATAAAACAAACATCTGGATATACCGTATTTACGATTGAAGACAATGGTGACGGAATAAATAAAAATGATTTACCACACATTTTTGATCGATATTTCCGTGGTACAAATACAGATCCAAAAAGTGGTTCAGGTTTAGGAATGGCGATTGTAAAAGAAATCATCGTGGCTCACGGTGGAGAAATTGTAGTTGAAAGCAGCAAAGGAAACGGTACAAAAATTACATTTCAGCTTCCGTTAGAAAATTAAGCTAAACTTAAGGTCAGCTCAATTCAAGATTAAGCAAGAACTTTCATAATAAATGATAGCTTAATCAAGAAAAAGAGGTGCCAATAATGGGAACATATATCGTTGAGACAGAAGATTTGACAAAGACATATGGAGCTGTAAATAGTGTGAGTCAATTACAAATGAAAGTCGGTAAAGGTGAAATCTATGGATTTCTAGGCCCAAATGGGGCTGGGAAAACAACGACAATTAGAATGTTACTGGGATTAATAAAACCGACTACAGGTAATATTAAAGTATTCAATCGAGATTTAAAAACAAATCGAATAGATATTTTAAGAGAGGTTGGCTCTCTTGTTGAATCGCCATCTTATTATGGACATTTAACAGGTCATGAAAACCTAGAAGTAATTCGGAAAATGTTACAAGTACCAAAAAAGAATATTGATGAGGTATTGTGTATCGTTCGATTAGAGAAACAAAAAGATAAACTAGTTAAACAATACTCACTTGGAATGAAGCAACGCCTTGGCATAGCAATGGCACTACTTGGAAATCCAAAATTGTTAATTTTAGATGAACCCACAAACGGATTAGACCCTGCCGGGATTCAAGAAATTCGTGAACTCATCAAACAACTGCCAAAGCAATATGATATGACAGTTGTTATTTCTAGTCATTTGTTAAATGAGATGGATCAAATTGCAACGCAAGTGGGCATTATTAATAGTGGACAGCTTATTTTTCAAGATAAAATTGAAGTGTTACGCAAAAAAAGTCAGGCATCAATGAAAATACGCGTAAATGATGTAGTAAAGGCTCATCAAATTTTAGAACAGCATCAAATTCATCTTAGAATTGAAGGTAATTGTCTAGTTACGCATCAACAAGAAGATCACCTTATTTCTCACATAAATCATTTATTAGTACAGCAGAATTTATCAGTGTATCGAATTGAAGAAGAGAAGCATACGTTGGAGGAAATATTTCTAAGCCTAACAGAAAAAGGTGGTGTTTTATAATGATTGCTGCCTTAAGAAGTGAATTATTGAAATTAAAAAGAAAGAAATTATTTTTAGTAGTATTTTTGATACAGTCTTTAGCATTACTTTGGTTATTTGCTATTGTGTCACAAGACAAAAAGGAATTTCTAAATTGGGAGTCGCTTCTTTCAAGAGTAAGTATGATAAATGCATTATTTTTACCTATAATGATTGCGACAATTACATCTCGAATAATTGATTTTGAAAATAAGGGGAACACCTGGAAGCTATTGTGTGCAATTCCCACATCTAGGAAGCTAGTATATATAACCAAAATTATCTTTAGCCTCTTTTTTCTTGTATACACAGGTGTAATTTCTATTTCTGCAATTATGTTAATGGGAAAAATCTTTAATTTTGATGGTGGAATTCCGGTGATATTATTACTGAAATATGGTTGTTTTACCATTATAGGATGTATTCCTATGGTTATTTTGCAACTCTGGATATCTTTGGTAGTGAAAAATCAAGTATTTTCTTTAACGGCAGGTGTAATCGGCTCATTTCTTGGGTATTGCGGGCAGATGTTTCCTTGGAAAACATGGATAATTTGGACATATTCATCTCTGACAAATCCAATTTCTTGGGCTTTTTCCAATGGGAAAATAGTGTATTTCCCAAATGAAGGAGTCATGATGAATCTTTTGTTAAGTTTAGGAGTTAGTTTATTATTTATCGTTCTTAGCACTGTTCATTTTGCGCACAAAGATATTCATTAGGAGGATGCAGATATGTTATTAAGCTCATTTCGATGCGAATTATTAAAATTAAAACGTTCAAAAATATGGATTGTAATGACATTCATTCCGCTTATTTGTATTGCGCTTGGACTCATAAATTTTCAAGTAAACTATGATGTCTTAATGAAAGTCTCAACAAATGAGTGGGAGAAAGCTTGGACACAAGTTGGATTAATTTATGGATTATTTTTATTTCCTGTCGTAGTAAGTATTTATTGTGCATTTGTATGTCGCTTTGAACATAGCGAGGGAAATTGGAAAAAAATCATCTCTTTACCAATTCCGTTTCGATATGTGTACATGGCAAAGTTATTAGTAATCTTTATGTTAACTTTATTGACACAAGTATTTTTTTTAATTGCTTATATTGTAATTGGTAAGCTACTAGGTATTACAAGTCCTATTCCTTGGATTTCATTATTAAATTGGTCATTCAATGGATGGATTGGTACATTTTCAATTGCTGCAGTACAATTATTTCTCTCATCTTCTATAAAAAGTTTTGCTGTTCCAGTTGGAATGAGTTTTGGTTTTACATGTATAGGAATGATATTTCATTACTTAAATATCGGGTATATATGGCCATTTTCGCAACCAGGATTAGCAATGGACCCTATTCATCTAGAAGGCTTGCAGACTTTCTTTCAATTTAGTAGCTTTTATGTGTTAAGTTGCTTATTTGTTATTATATTTACTTTTGTAGGAGTTCAAAGATTTACAATAAAAGATATTATATGATGTTGATTTGAAATAAAGTCGCGATGTTTATAAAAAAGATGCGAAGCTTTACCCTTTTGGATATTTTTATCTAAAGGGGTGTTTTTATGACTAAAAGAAAAAGAACATTTGAATAAAAGGTGGATTAAGGAATTATTGAGTGACATAGAGTTGTTCTGTTAAAGGGCCATTTAATAGAATAACGACTTTTGAGCTAAATTTATTCGTTTGCGAAGTTCGAATATAACTAAATGTAAAAATATGAAAATAAATTCCTTCATCATATTGACAATGGAAACAAATTACAATAAATGATTGATTAATCAATCATTTATTATGAAAGGAGCATCTAAATGGAACCTAGACTTACTAATGATGAAAAAAAGAAAAGAAAAAGATCTACTATCCTAAACGCCGCAATTAAATTATATAGTGAGAATGGTTTTGCAGAGACAAAAGTTGCCGAAATAGCAAAAGAAGCAGGAGTTAGCTTTGGTACTGTATTTACGTATTTTGATTCAAAAGAAGCACTTTATGAATCAGCGATTTTGGAGCCATTGGAGGAAATCAAACCATATTTTATTGAGATAGAAGAACACTTTAAAGGTGAGCCTCTTGAAGTTGTGAGGGAAATGATAGATTGCCATGTACAACTCTTTTCAATGAAAAGTGAATACCTACGTCTAATTCAGCAGGTTCTTGCGAGACCTGATCGATTTCCAAAGCTTTTTAAAGAACTAAACGATTTTGTAAATGTATTTATAGACTGTATTCATCCGGTTATTGAAGCAGGGCAAAGGCTGGGTTACTTTTATGAAGAATCACCTTCATTAGTTGCCGAGTCGTACTTATCCATCTTAAACGGAATGCGTTTAACGTTTATTGATGAATATACAAACTTGATGTGGAAGGATATAACGAAACATCATGAAGAAAATTATGGAATTTACAAAGGCAATAGGTACATAAAAAGAGAATATATTTATTAATGTTATTTAAGTTACTGAAAGGAGAAAATAGAATGAAAGATAAATTATTGAGGGTTGGAACTATTTATATTCCTGTTACCAATGTAGAACTTTCTTCAAAATGATATGTAAACAAACTAGGTGCAGAGTTAGTCTATAAAGACGAAGACAAGGCTATTCTTAACTTTGCAAACCAAAGTTTTTTCCTGGTTAAATCCCAAGAAAATCAAAGCTTAAATTTTCACGGTTTTTGCGGTGAAGAGCGCTTCTCTTTAACATTTGAAGTTAATGGTTTAAATGCACTTGAATCAATCCATAGTGATTTTATTAA
The DNA here is from genome assembly GCF_016483395.1 of Bacillus cereus group sp. N21. Taxonomy (NCBI): domain Bacteria; kingdom Bacillati; phylum Bacillota; class Bacilli; order Caryophanales; family Bacillaceae; genus Bacillus; species Bacillus cereus group sp. N21. Next base: position 33,958 of record NZ_JAEHBX010000040.1, on the reverse strand, counting down.
AAAAGAAATAAAAGTTGGAGAGATTGAAAACAGAGGACACACTGGAAGAATTTTGTTTTTTATGATTTAGATGGTAATAAATTTGATGTTTGGAGTGAATTAAGTTGCATCTTCAGAGAAAAATACCTAATATCGCAATAAGAGATTTTAATTATTCAATAAACAGTAGATTTACAGAATCAATCTGTCCAAAATCAAAAAGAGTTCATCCACCAAGTGTTTGGACTTATAGCATAAAATACGATCTCGCTAGAAATATATGCGCTATATTCTCTTTTAGTTTATCTTTGCACCAGAACCTTTATATGTACTATAAGGTAATACAGTAAGAAATACATATCAATTTGCTTAGTGATGATGAATAAGGTGTAAATTTGAATACAATATATAGATGAATAATATATAAAGGAGCTCAACTCTCAATGGCAAGAAAATTATTAACACAAAGGTTTCCTCTTTTAATTCCTATTAGAATCAGACAACGTAGGATGTTTAAAAAAATAAGAGACCGTCTTGAAGGTCATAAGTTTTCAAAAACATTTGAGCAAAATCCATTACCTTACAGGATTTATAAACATAAATCTTTGCTTATTAGAAAGTTAGGTGATACGGATATACAGCTGCAGTATAACAAAATCACCAATTTAAAGCTAGCCATCTGCAAAATAAACCAGGTTGTAATTAAACCGGGAGAAACATTTTCATTTTGGCATCTTGTTGGTAATTCCAGTGAAAAGGCTGGATATAAAGAAGGAATTATTCTAATGAATGGCGAAGCGATAAAGGGAATAGGCGGTGGTCTCTGTCAGTTAGGGAATCTTCTTTACTGGATGTTTCTTCATTCAGAGTTGGAAACAGTGGAAAGATATCGTCATAGTTTCGATCCATTCCCTGACTATGGACGTGTGATTCCATTTGGAACAGGCGCCACTTTGATGAATGGTATTATTGATCTCAAATTGAGAAACAATTCAAACATTTCCTATCAAGTCAATCTGCATCTTGACGAAGAATACATCTATGGAGAAATTAGGGCATCCCAGTATCCTCCATATAAGTATTCTATCGTTGAAGAAGATCATCGTTTTGCAAAAAAAGTAGATGGTCAAGTATACAGACAAAATAAAGTTTATAAAAAAATAGTTGATCGTGTCACAGGTAACTTAGTTGACAAAGAACTAGTCATGGAAAATGATTGCTTAGTAAAATATGAAGTAGATGATGAGAAAATTGTGGGTTCTTTATAGACAAGGATTTTCACTCATCTAAAAATGATTCATATTTTTTCGTACTATATATACCCCATAATACTAAGATTACTCCAAAAAGTATAAACGCTAGTTTTAAAATCATCGTATGGTTACCTCTGTATAATATATTTTTTTATGTATGCATTTCTTATACTTTTATTATTACATTGAAATAATAGTTAAACTATCTAATAACCTTACATAAAGGTGACAGTTTTATAAGTTTGTTAATTCTACTATTAGGAAAAGTTTAACCTTAAGAATAATTGAGAAGCATTATTATATTTGTGGATTTAAAATAAAGTTTGATTAAAAATATCGTGTTAACCCGTATTCCACGATAGATAAAAAGAGTCCATTTTGAAATACTATGTAATATTAACAATACGTGTTAATAAAAGTGGAGCTTTGCATATTGAAGGTTCCCATGATGGGTTCCCTTGCTATGAATTTTATAAGCAAACAGATTTTGGTCCAGTTGAGTTAATATATACACATGATTTCAGAAAAACTGGTGACACTCCAGCAGCACTAGCTGGAGAAATGGAATACAGTTTTAAAATAATAATCTAGATATAAATATGAATCAGAAGAATGTCACTATTTAAATCAAAAGCAGAAAATATTAAAGAAAAAACAATTGAATATGCGAAAGAAATTGCGATTTGTTTTGCTCAAGGTTTTTCTGTATTACCCAAAAAAATTAGAATTACAGAGGTGTGTCTCATGACTAGTATCGTTAAAATTAGAGCAAGCGTATTTATTCCAATGTCTTGGACTGAACCTAAGAAGGACATTCAAACGGGCAATGTGATCCAATTTGAAGGTGACTCACGTGAATTTACACCTTATGCTGTAAACGCTATGCGTTCCAGAATTGAACAAGAAGTAGTTGTAGATTTTTACAAAAAAGAAATTTTCACATATGGAAATACAGGTATAACCACAGAAAGGGTTACAACTTCAGATGGTTCCGTTAATAAAAGAACAGGAAAAGCTAGTACAGAAAATATTTTGTGCACTGATATTGTATGGAATTCTGATGACGTCAAATTTCAAATGAGTGCGAGTGCTAGCAATCCATTAAATGTATATGCACCTCCCGTTGACTACCTATTAACCGTACAGGTCAAAAAAGATGGCACTGTCCATATTGAAGGTGCACATGATGGATTCCCTTGTTATGAATTTTATAAACAAGTAAATTTTGAGCCGTTTGAAGAAATTCATACACATGATTTCAGAGAAACTGGTGATACAGCTGAAGCGCTAGGTGGAGAAATGGAGTATAGTTTTAAAAAGATATTGTAAAGGCAATATAACGCGGTTTTTAGTGAATATATAACAACGTAAGAGTAAGTAACAGGAGGAACAGAGAATGACAACAGTTTTATTTGTAAAAGCAAACAATCGCCCGGCAAACCAATCAGTTAGTGTAAAATTACACGAGGCTTTTTTAGCGAGCTACAAAGAATCACATCCAAATGATACAGTAGTAGAGCTTGATTTATACAAGGAAGAATTGCCATATGTAGGAGTAGATATGATTAATGGTACATTTAAGGCTAGTAGAGGACTTGATTTAACAACAGAAGAAGCAAAGGCTGTAGCTGTTGCTGATAAATATTTAGAGCAATTCCTTGCAGCTGATAAAGTTGTATTTGGTTTCCCGTTATGGAATTTGACAATCCCAGCTATACTACACACATATATTGATTACTTAAATCGTGCGGGCAAAACATTTAAATATACGCCAGAAGGTCCAGTAGGTCTTATTGGAAATAAGAAAATTGCATTGTTAAACGCAAGTGGTGGTGTATATTCTGAAGGACCAAAAGCCCAAATGGAAATGGCTGTTAAAGTAGCAAGTACGTTCTAATTAATATAACATTTGTTACTCTATATAGCAGTACCAACATTTTTATAGCGGTGGTACTGCTTTTTTAGTCGCTTATCTCGCTACTTTTTTACATTTTATCCATACAGAACCAAAAAACTGAACAAGAAGCTATAATGAATCATTTTGTAAGAGCTAAGAAACAGCATCCAACATTAGAAATGTGCTTTTTCAATTAAAGACTTTTGCCTACAAACTGCATTTCCCGCTGCAATTTCATAAACGAACGGTACATCCCAATTCTCCAAGAGACGATCATCGCAAAAGCGAGTAAGAAGAACATGCCGCTTAATTGTTCTAAATCAATTGATTGACTTAAATATGATTTGAAAGCAATACGGACAACAAGTAAACCGACTAAAATAAATATAAATGCTTTAGAAGGTATTAAATAGATGTCTTTTCCACGTATTTCAAATTTTGACGTTTTAATAAGAAAAATAGAGAAAAATAAACCAACGATAACTGCTTCTAGAATTTCTGTTGTTGTTAATCGAAATTCTGGTAAGAAGTACATGGATGCTCCCGTACTCATAAAAATTGGCGGGAGTATAATTTTTTTAAGTGTTATAGGTTTTTTTGCTGATTTTAAGTGAAGAAACATCATTCCAACAGCCATACAAAGAGCAATAATACTTGATAGAACAGCTAAGTTCATGTTTTACCTCCTTTTATCCTTTGTATGATTTTTTTAATAGAATCATAAACCAAACAAGACCGACACCGATGATAGAATGAGACATTCCTGCCATATGACTTAATCCATTAAAATCGGTTCCATTTATTTGAAGAAGTCCACGGGCCGCCATTGAAGCAACTGTTAAAACCAATCCTATATTATAGACGATGAACCACATGTTAAAACTTTTTGCTTCATGGAATGCAAATGATTTTGATAGGGCTAAGGCAATTAAGAAGAATAAAAATCCAAGAACTAACACATGTGTGTGCAACAGGTTCAGTAGAGTAGTACCTTGAATTCCTTGCGCTTTTGCATATTCTCTCGCGAATATACCTGATAATAAACCGATAATTAAATAAGTGAATGCTGCATTATATAACTTTTTCATCATATACCTCCTAAGGTAGTTTTAGCAATGTTGATTTTTGGTAATGAAACTTTATTTAAAAGCTATTTGTCATTCCGTATATAAGTCCAGAAATATATGGAATTAGCCAAATGAACCATACGATAACGCTTAGTGTGTGGAATGTTGTCATCATTTTTGTATCTTTTTTTATTAACACAATTGTTGCCCAAACAGCATGGAATAGCATAAGTAAAATGGCTGATAAGCCTGTTATTCCATGGAAGCTGAACAGGGATCCTGCTTCTGCCATTTTCTCCATTAATGTGGTCCCGATCGTATCACATACGAGTCCAAGCCAGAAAATAATGACATGCCAAAATTTTAATGTCTTTTGAAATTTTTCACTCCATACTCCGATTGTATAAAAAATGAGTGCAGCTGTAATAAATGTAATAGCAGATGCTAACACGTTCATCATTCCTTTCTAACAGTCAGTTGCTTTATATAAAGCATGTTACATGAGAATTATGAATAGAATATGAACGCAATATTACATATGAATTTCGCTGGATTATTATATTTGAATTCAATTATGCTGTAAACAAAAAATTAAAATGTGCTGTTAATTAAAGAAAACTTTCTTATCCCCTAAATAGGGGATAAGAAAGTCTTTTTAGGTCATCGCTATTGTACAGGTGTTCTTATACTTCGTTTTCTCGTAGTAATTTTCCATCGCGAAGTATTAAAATTCGATCACATACATCAAGCATTTTTTCATCGTGTGTAATCATAATTGCTGCTTTTTTATTTTTCTTAACTTCATGTTTCATTCGTTCAACTACTTCTCTAGCACGTTTTGAGTCAAGACTAGCAGTAGGTTCATCAGCTAAAATTAAGTCTGGATTATTCATAAATGCACGAGCAATGGCTACACGTTGTTTTTCACCACCTGAAAGTTGATTTGGATAATGATTCATTCGATGTGATAATCCAAAAGTTTTCAGTAATTGTTCTGCAAGTTTACCAGCTTCTTTTTTATCTTCTCCCTTTAACTTAGCGATATATAAGAGTTGTTCTTTCACTGTTAAGAAAGGTACGAGGTTTGCAAATTGAAATATAAATCCGATTTTTCTTAAACGAATATCGGTCATCTCTTTTTCTGATAAGCTTGTTATATTTTGACCAGAAATGTAAATATTTCCTTTAGAAGGGGATAAAAGTGCACCTGCAATGGAAAGCAATGTACTTTTCCCAGAACCAGACGGACCAACAATGCCGATAAATTCGCCTTCTTTTATATTTAACGTAATTGGGTGCAAAGCTGTTACTTCTGTATCTCCTTCTCCATATACTTTACTTACTTGATCCAACTTTAATAATGACGATGGGGTATCCCATTTTAATTCTGTCACCATTACATGCCACCTCCGATTGCTTCTAATGCATCTACTTTTAATACTTGATATAGAGAAATTAGTGTACCGAATATACTAATTAAGATAAAGATACCTGCATATTGCAAGATTGTTGTTGTTGTTAATAAGAACGGCATACTAGCTGGTAAAACAGCCTGTACTGCAAAGATTAAGCCAATGCCGATTATAAGAGCAACACCAGATAAGAATATAGACTGTACAACTAAACTATTTGCTAAATATGAGTTTTTTGTTCCGATTGCTTTTAATACACCTAATTGATGTGTTTTTTGTAATGTAATGACATAGAAGAAAACACCAATTAATAATGCTGAAATTACAAGTAAAAACGCAATAATCATCGTTAATGTTCCTTGTTCTTCTTTATAACCTGGAATACTTTGCAGTACTTCTTTTTTATCAACAACTGTTGCATTATCGATTTTTTTATCAGTATTTAGGGCGATTACACTGTAATCTTTTTGATGTGGCAGTGCAATGCTGTCCCATACATTTTCATTCATATGAACAACAGGTGCATGACTAAACATTTGATTTTGTGTAAATCCGACAACTTTGAAAACCTTTTGAGAAACAGGATCTACTAGTTCATCTCCAAGCTTTATCCCTTTTTCCTTGATGGATTCATCAGCAATGATTTCATTGTTTTCTAAAGTACCGTTTTTTCCTTCAACAACTTTTGGGGCAATGAATGAATCTTGTTTACTTGAAAAAATAGCAACATCAACTTTATTTGAACTGCCTTCTTTTTCAAATGTTGCGACTTTAATATGCATTGGAACCGCATCTTTTGCATCAACCTGTGCCAATACTTTATCTACATCCTCTTTCTTAATTTGGGAGCGTAATAATTTACCCTCTGCATCATTTGATAATATAAACTTGTCTGCTTTCATTTCGATAATAGAAGAGGCATTAGCATGAGATAAACCATTTGCTAGACCTGATATAATAAGTACAAGAAATGATAATAACATCATGATTGTGCTGATTAATCCGTATCGTAATTTCGATTGTTTTAATTCTTTAAGTGCTAAAAACATTAGGTTCATTCCTCCTTGTTTCATTCTATGTTCTTATCATAAAGAGGAAATATGAACAGAATATGAACAAAAGGTTACAAAAGACGGGTATACAGTTTATATATAAATATGTTACAGAAAAAGAAGATAACTCCCTATTGTATAAAGGAAGTTATCTTTTTTTTGATCGCTGTATATTAATAAAAATTTTGTTTCTTGTTCAAAGTAGGTATTTTTTCAGTAGGCATTAGTGAATGCAGGTTATTTTTTATTTTGCATATGAATAGTCCCTTCTTGTTGTTTCGGAAGGTAAATAGAAAAAATCGTTCCTTTTCCAAGTTCACTATCCACTGTTATTACTCCGCTATGAAGGTCAATGACTTTTTTTACAATAGAAAGACCTAATCCACTTCCATTTACATTTCTGTTTCGGGCAGTATCGACTTTATGAAATCGATCAAATATTTTTTTTATTTCATTTTCAGGTATACCAATACCCATATCAGTAATCGAAATGCGCCATTCTGTTTCCAGCTCTTCTGCTTCAAATGCAATCGTTCCGCCGCTTTCTGTAAATTTGATACTATTGGTAAATAAATTCATCCATACTTGATGGAGCAAGTTTTCGTCTCCGTAAATTTGCATGTTGGGAACATCCATTTCAACTGCAAGTTCTTTCGTTCTCCATTCCCATTCAAGCATAAAAATAGTATCTTTTATTTGCTTCCCAAGATCAAAAGATTGCTTACGTAAAGTAAGATCTTCTTTATCAAGTGATGCAAGTATTAATAATTGTTTGCATAAACTGGACATGCGTCGACTTTCTGATTCGATGATTTCTAGGTAATGTGTCTGCTCAGATTTCGTTAAATCATTAGTTTGTAATGTTTTTGAAAATCCTTGAATAGATGATAATGGTGACTGAAATTCATGTGAAACATTCGAAACAAATTCTTGTCGCATCTGCTCTGAATTGCGTAATCTTTTGGCCATTTTACGAAAGCTAGTTGCAAGCGTTCCAATCTCATCTCGGCGATTTTCTGGTAGTGCTAAATCATAGTTGCCACATGCAACCTCTTTTGTCGCATGTGTAAATCTTTGAATAGGACGAACGACAAAGCGGGTAGCTATCGCGATACAAATTAGACTGATTATAATAATTAATCCTAATAAAACAGCATAGAAAATACGTAATTCTCCAAATTGCTGTTGAATATCCGGACGAATAAATAGCGCATACCCCTTACCATTGTTTTCGATAGGGATCCCAATACTATTCAAAAGTGTATTATCAAAAAAGCCAGTAGCAAATAAACGATTAGGATACGTTGCAATTCCATTGTATATATTTCCTTTTAATACATGTTCAATTGTCTCTTTACTAATATTCATTTTCTTGAAATTATCATCGTACTGCTTGCCTTGTTTTTTATCGTCTACTACGTAAATTTCAAAGCCAAGGTTAGAAATAGACTGTAAATAACCATCTTTATTTTGTTCTGTATTTTTCTCATATAAATATTTTACTTCTTGTGCGTATTTTAAAATTTTCTCGCTGTTATATGGTTTTAAATAAACATGATAATATACATTTGTAAGTAAAAATGCCAATATACTACTAACCAGCATAATAAAAACTGATATGATAACAAATCTAGCATATAATGAACGCATATTTTTTCACCTCTAATTTATCGTTCTATTTTTTGAAAGTAAGACCTCCCGTATCAAGATTTTGAGAAAACACAGAAGATAGGAGGGAGTTGACTGCTGGCATGTGCCTGAGCAGTAGGGGGGAAAGAAAAACTTCCACTGATGGAAGTTTCACTTTATATAAAATGATGATCACAAATGATATAAGAAATTGGAAAATCCAACAAAGTGAAAAATGTAATAAGCATAAGTGTTCCTTCTTTCACTTTTATAGAATAAGAGATGTTTATGAACAGAAGATGAACATGTTATTACAATTTCTAAGAAAATGAAAAGTGTGCTGTCAATAAAACTGACAGCACACTTCTCGTTTCATTAAAACGATGAACCATTACAAGATAAATATGATTTTTTATATAAAAATACAATTGATTTGTATGAAAAAGCGGAATGATTAGTGAAAAAGGATGCACAAATATATTATTCGTTTTATGAAATAACTCGCCAAAAAAGTAAAAAAAGTGTGCAACTAATTCAAAGAACCCTGTTCTTATGTGATTTGTCAGTAGCGGGCTTTTTTCTTTTTTGACAGGGGAGTTTTATGTCAAATAAAATATACATTACTACATTGTTTATGTATATTTTATTATACAGTATTAATAAAGAATAGTTGCCTATTCATAAGATATAACATTGGCACAGTTTTTGCTTATATTACATTAAAGGAAGGGGGAAGTAAATTCAAGCAATAAGTATGATGTATCATTAGTAGTAAAAAAGTGACTTACCATTATATCACTAATTTTACTAGTATCAATAGGGGGGCTGTTTAATAAAGACAGGTTGAACAATTCATTTTTAAAAAAGTCTGAATTTTCGATCTATTAAAAAGGAGGCAACAGCATGGTGAAATACTCGAAATTTTATAAATTGATGCTGGGCGTTGGACTTGTTACTATATCATGTAATGGATTGCAAGTTCAAGCAGAGACAAAAGAGAAATATACGAAGAATACATTACAAATGGAGCCGATAGGGTTAAGGCAATCTCCTGATGAGTTGGCACACTCTTCGAACATACAAGAAAGTACTTCATTTACAAAACGGTTAAAGTTAGCAGACCTATCGCAGCGTCCACCAATGCCAAAAGAGAATACTAAACAGCTAGTTGAAGAAAGAAAATATTCGATGGCTGAATTGAATCAATTAAGCAACAAACAATTAGCCGATCTTCTTGTGACAATTAAATGGAATCAAATTCCGGAATTATTTCAGTTTAATAATGATAGTTTGAAATTCTATCAAGATGATAGCCGTATGCAAGCACTCATTGATAAACTAGCAGAACAAGGTCAAACGTATACGAAAGATGATTCAAAAGGAGTTGAGACATTAGTAGAAGTTATACGCTCAGGTTTTTATTTAGGCTTTTATCATCAAGAATTAAGTAAACTAAGTGAGCGTAGCTATCATGACAAATGTTTACCAGCGTTAAAAACAATTGCGAAGAACCCGAATTTTAAACTTGGTACATCAGAACAAAATAAAGTAATTTCGTCGTATGGAATGTTAATTGGAGGCGCGTCGGCTGATGTTGAAATAATTCAATATGCTGCTGGAATTCTTAAACAATATAATGATAATCTTTCTACGTTTATTGAAGATCGGACAAAAGGTGATGCTATATATAACTTGATGAAAGAAATTGATTATGATGTTCAGTCGTATATGTATACTACGGACAAAGAACCAAAAGATACGATGTGGTATAAGAACATCGATAGCTTTATTAATGAAGTAAGTCGTTTTGCACTAATTGGTACGGTAACGGATAAAAATGGATGGTTAATTAATAATGGCATTTACTATGCTAGCCGATTTGGCAAGTTTCATAGTACACCAACAAAAGGACAGCAAGTTGTTACAGAAGCGATGCGTATTTATCCATATTTAGGACAACAATATTTTGTTGCGGCAGAACAAATCACTACAAATTATGGCGGAGTAGATGCAAACGGAAAGACAATAAATTTAGATAAAATTAGAGAAGATGGCAAGCAAAAATATTTGCCGAAAACGTATACATTTGATGACGGGGCAATTGTCTTTAAAGCGGGAGATAAGGTTACTGAAGAGAAAATTAAACGTTTGTATTGGGCAGCAAAAGAAGTGAAAGCACAATTTTATCGTACAGTTGGTAGTGATAAGCCACTTGAAAGTGGACATGCTGATGATGTGTTAACAATGGTGATTTACAATAGTCCGGATGAATATCAATTTAATCGTCAATTGTACGGCTATGAAACAAATAATGGTGGAATTTACATTGAAGGAATCGGAACTTTCTTTACATATGAACGTACACCGCAGCAGAGTATTTATAGTTTAGAAGAATTGTTCCGTCATGAATTTACACACTATTTGCAAGGAAGATATGAAGTGCCCGGGTTATGGGGACAAGGAGAACTATATCAAAATGAACGCTTGACTTGGTTTGAAGAAGGAAATGCGGAATTCTTTGCAGGTTCAACTCGAGTAGATAGTGTTGTACCGCGAAAAAGTATAATTGGTGGATTATCCAATGATCCAGCTAAGCGATACACAGCTGAGCAAACATTAAATGCAAAATATGGAGCGTGGGATTTTTATAACTATTCGTTTGCATTGCAATCTTATATGTATAATAACCGCCCTGATATGTTCGATAAAGTACATGATTTAATTCGTGCAAATGATGTCCCAGGTTACGATGCGTATCGCTCTGCATTAAGTAAAGACAATAAATTAAATGAAGATTACCAATCTTATATGCAAATGCTTATTAATAATCGTGATAAGTATACAATTCCGCAAGTATCAGATGATTATTTAGCAGGGCATAAACTGAAAGCGCTTTTGGATGTTGCGGCGGATATCACAAATGAAGCAAAGTTAAAAAATGTGAAGGTAACAAAGAATAAATCACAATTCTTTAATACATTTACACTACAAGGAACATATACAGGAAGTACGTCAAAAGGAGAAAATGAAGACTGGAAAGCGATGAATCAAGCAACGAATGAGATGCTTAAACATCTTTCGCAAAAAGAGTGGAGCGGATATAAAACATTAACTGCTTATTTCGTAAATTACCGTGTCAATGCAGCTGGGCAATTTGAATATGATATTGTGTTTAACGGAGTGAATACTGAGGAGGATACTAGTGTAGAAAAAGAACCAAATAATTCATTCGATACAGCTAACCCTCTATCTCTGAACACGTTATTACGAGGTAGCCTAAATAATCAAGATCAAGTTGATCGCTTTGTAATTGATATAAGGGAAGCGAAGGATTTACAGATTACCGTTACGAATGAGCAAAATCTTGGATTGAATTGGGTATTATATCAAGAGTCAGATTTGAATAACTATGTTACTTATGCAACAAAGTACGAAGGAAATAAATTGCTGGGAAGCTATTATGCGAATCCGGGGAAATATTATTTAAGTGTATATAAATATGGCAGTGGAACAGGGAATTATACAATAGAAGTAAAATAATAGAAAGGGGCTGTTTCGAAAGCCGCTTGTTAATTATATAACCACCTGCTGCTAATTTTTTCATAACACAGTACTTGGAAATGATATGTTATTAGCCTTTTGTGGATTTAAAATAAAGTCATGATCTTTAAAACAAAGTCGCGACGTTTGTAAGGAAGTCACACTGTTTTGAAAAAAGTTAAACTGTTTATAAAAAAATGAAATTCCTTATCTTAAGAAGGGATTTCGTTTTTTTAATTATACTAACGGGACCAACTGTTACTTACTAATTTAGACATTAAATATCTATTTCACAAGTAAAGCTCCGAGGCCACCTTCAATGATTCAATCGTTACCATTCTTTCAGCCTTGGGGGAGCTCTCTGATACACTCCTAACCATCTACTCTCCTCTTCATCGCAAATAAAATCATGGCAAATTACAGTTGTTTAAGTTATTATAACGGATTATAAAAAAATACATGTTATTTTGTCAATACATTTTTAATCACGCTATTTACGGACAGTAAGACTCACTTCTTACGACAAAGAAGTTAAATTAGGAATCAACTGCTCGTAAAAGCCTGATTCATGAGGGAGAAAACTCTCAACGATTAAAGTTTCACTCTATTATGTTTTCCTTGTAACTCTACGATTAAAAGGCGAAACACTTTTTTATAAGGTTTCATTTCATGCTGATTATGCTACAAGATAGAAATTAGAGTTCGCTATTTACTCTTAAGCTCGATTATGGGTAACTACTCACCTAGATTTGCTACGGTGATGAAGTGTTTTTATAATAATCGGGTAATGGTGTTTATTTCTAATCTAGTTATTATTTTCTAATTATTATAAAATAAGTAATTTTGTAATTTTATGACGAAGGGAAGATAGGGTGAATTTTCCGACTATTGCGAATGGTTAATAGGAAATGGAAAATGATTTTAGGGCAGCTTTTAAAAGAGAGAAAAAAGTGACGCTTGCTTCATCATTTTGATACCTAATAGAAATTGTAGTATAGTGTTCAGCTTGGGATTTAATAGCGCAAGAGGGGGAAATGAAGTGGAAAACAAAGAACTAAAGAGGGGTTTAGAAGCGCGTCATATTCAAATGATTGCTTTAGGCGGTACAATTGGTGTTGGTTTATTTATGGGTTCAGCAAGTACGATTAAATGGACAGGTCCGTCGGTAATGCTTGCTTATGCAATCGCAGGAATTTTTATATTTTTCATTATGCGTGCGATGGGAGAAATGTTGTATGTAGAGCCAGGTACAGGTTCATTTGCGACATTTGGCCATAAGTATATACACCCATTAGCAGGGTATATGACGGCATGGAGTAACTGGTTCCAGTGGGTGATTGTTGGAATGTCAGAAATTATAGCGGTTGGGGCATACATGCAGTACTGGTTCCCGGATCTGCCTGCTTGGGTGCCAGGTATCATCACAATGGTGATTCTTGGTGCGGCGAATTTAATTTCTGTTAAATCATTTGGTGAATTTGAATTTTGGTTTGCGATGATTAAAATCGTTACCATTGTGTTAATGATTATTGCGGGGGTTGGACTTATTTTCTTCGGATTTGGTAACGGAGGGAATGCAATCGGTTTATCTAATCTTTGGGAAAATGGCGGCTTCTTTACAGGTGGCTGGTCAGGGTTCTTCTTTGCTCTATCACTAGTTGTTGGGGCTTATCAAGGTGTCGAATTAATTGGGATTACAGCTGGCGAAGCAAAAGATCCGAGAAAAACGTTAACTAAAGCGATTCAAAGTACGATTTGGCGTATTTTAATTTTCTATATTGGGGCAATTTTTGTTATTGTAACTGTTTACCCTTGGGATCAACTAAGCTCAATTGGTAGCCCGTTTGTGGCAACTTTTGCGAAAGTGGGGATTACAGCAGCTGCTGGGCTGATTAACTTTGTCGTAATCACAGCTGCAATGTCTGGCTGTAACAGTGGTATTTACAGTGCAGGACGTATGCTTTATACACTAGGAATGAATGGACAAGCACCAAAATACTTTGCAAAAGTCTCCCGTAATGGTGTGCCTTTATTTGGTACGATTGGCGTGTTAATTGGCTTAGCGATTGGCGTTATTTTAAGTTATATTGCACCAAAAAACTTATTCGTGTATGTATACAGTGCAAGTGTACTTCCTGGTATGATTCCGTGGTTTGTCATTCTGATTAGTCAAATTCGATTCAGAAAAGCAAAAGGAGCTGAAATGGACAATCATCCGTTCAAAATGCCATTTGCGCCTGTTACAAACTATGTAACGATTGCCTTTTTAATCATGGTACTAATCGGTATGTGGTTCAACGAAGACACACGAATCTCACTTATTGTAGGCGTTATTTTCCTGGCTATCGTTGTCATTAGCTTTTATGCTTTTGGAATAGGTAAGCGTGTTCCAGTAGAGGTTCAAACAGAAAATGAAGTGGCTAACCGATAATTTACTTTGTTTGGTTAACGTTTTTCTAATTGGACAATAATACGAAGAATTTTTGATGAGGTATCAAGACAACCGAATGTTTCATAGTGCTAATAAAAAGCAAACAACCGATGAGAAAGACTCAGTAGGTTGTTTGCTTTTTTGTATTGTTCTTTTTATTTTTTTAGTGGTAGCAATAACTTAGAAACACTATTTTTCACTCGTAAAGTGGATGAGTAAAAAGTTGTGAAAGTGGATGGTCCTTTTGAAATGAATATCCCTTATTATAAAAGAGAAGGGTAGTATGCTTTAAGTATCTTGATTATGCTCTCATCCAAAAAGTATAAAGTTTTTAAGTCGAACGATTAGATTTTCTGTTCAAATAGACTGGTTTTAGAGAGGAGAAAGCCAATGAAATTTGCAATTTCATTAGTTATTATTATTGTAATTGTATCACTTTTGGGAACGATGTTAGTTGCAAGAAACACGGAGGAAAATTACGGTCAGTCTACGAAGCAGAATGTGACGAACTTGTCTGTTATTTATATCGTCCTTTTATTAAGTCTTCTTATAGGAGTTACGTGGTATGCGGTTGCTGTCTTGTAGTCTTTGTACTTTAGATAAGTAGGTGGCCTAAATGAAATGGAATGTTTATTTTTTAACACTATTCTTTTTTATAAGGATATAGAGACATCGCCTTTTAATGTAAAGAAGCTCCATTCCTCAAATATGTGAATGTACAATAGGAGTGGGAATTCAATTCGTATATCTATTTAGTTACTACTATTCACATTGTAGAATGAGTGAATATCTTCATAGTTGGGAATGAATAGGGCAAACTATGCTAAATTCAAACAGCGAAATACTTAGTATATAACAAACAGAGGTTAACACCTTAATTTTATTTTAATCAATAAAAAGTCTGCTGATAAGGGGGAGGGAATTAGATGGAATGGAGACCCAATCGTGCAGATAAAACGCCAGTCTACAAACAAATTGCTGACTATATAGAACAGGGGATTTCTTCAGGAGAATTTTCTTCAGATAGTATGTTACCTTCGGAACGTACTTTAGCAAAAGAGTTGCAAGTGAACCGCAGTACGGTAGTAGCGGCATATGAGGAACTGAAATCACTTGGGGTAGTAGAGAGAATAAAAGGAAGTGGAACGCGTGTAAACACAGATATATGGGGGATATCGCGTAAACGTACGCCAAATTGGGGGAGATATGTAGAAGATGGTTCATTCCTCCCGAATCTACCGCTAGTTCAACAAATTCGAACAGAAACTCAGAAGGATGATTTGATTAATTTAGCAAGTGGTGAGTTGTCACGGGATTTGTTTCCTGCTGACCAGTTTCGCAGGATTCTCTCAGAACAAATATTTATGGAGAATCTAGGATATGATCATCCACAAGGAAATGAAAAGTTAAGGGAAACGATTTCTTCACATGTAGATAAATATAAAAATATCGATGTTGATCCACGCTCTATTTTAATTACATCAGGGGCGCAGCAGGCACTTAATCTTATTGTGCAGTGCTTGCTTAAGCCAGGAGATGCCATTGCTATTGAGAATCCATCGTATTGTTTTTCGCTTCCGATGTTTAAATCTGCCGGGTTAAAAATATACCATTTACCTGTGGATCAACATGGCATGAATCCGGATGATTTGATAGATTTACACAGAAAGCACCGAATTCGCATGGTATTTCTAAATCCGGATTATCAAAATCCAACCGGAACGGTCCTTTCATTGTCTCGTCGCAAAAAGATTTTGGGATTGTCATCTGAATTTGGTATACCAATTGTGGAAGATGATCCTTATAGCTTAACTTCTTTCAATGGAGAAGTAAATCCAACCTTAAAGTCTATGGATACGAATGGAAATGTTCTATATATTAGTTCATTATCGAAAATCGTAGCATCTGGATTGCGAATTGGGTGGGTGATTGGTCCACCTCAGGTCATTGAGCGTTTAGCAGATGCAAAGCAGCAAGTAGATTTTGGACATAGTGTCTTTCCTCAATGGATAGCGAATCAATTCTTAGAATCAGAAAATTTTCATGCGCATATTTCTATGCTTCGTAAACAACTGAAACAGAGAAGGGATCAATTAATCACAAGTCTTGGGGAACTTTTAGGGAATCAGGTTGAATTTCATGTTCCAGAAGGTGGTATCCATTTGTGGTGTCAAGTGCAGGGTTCAATTGATGAATATCATTTATTAGGAAGAGCGATACAAAATGGTGTAGCTTTTGTTCCAGGGAGTGTATTAGGTTCGAAAAAAGAATATGTACGTTTTACTTTTGGAAGAGCGAACACAGATCTTATTCATGTAGGGATTAAAAGATTTGTAGAGACTCTAAATAGTATTCGACGATAATAGGAATCATGTAATAATAAGAATTTAGAATGTAGTGGAGATGATAAAATATGACGACCTGGTTTATAGTTATGTTAGTTCTTTTCGGTGGTCTTAAAATAGTAGTGTCCAGTCTTCCAACCTCTGTTGTGGAGTCTTTTGTCAGTAGATTTGAATTGCATCCACAACTTAATGGTGAGGCTGTTACCGTAACAATTGACGGAAACCGATTAGCAGATGAAGATAAACTTCAAATTATTGATTACTTTAACGAAGCAATATTTTTAGAGAAATATTATTTTCCACCAGAGGGCAGTGAGACTCCATTGATCATTGATACGAAGAGAGGAAAAAACGATGTTAGGTTTTGGGTTTATAGTTACAACGATCATGTTGATGTAGTCAAACAGTACAAGAGGAAAGTAGTCGCGTATAGTCTGCGTTCCAAAAGCCTTCAAAACCATTTTATGTTAGTAATGGGAGAGGTAGTTTAACAGATTTTTAAAGGGACGGTCTAAAACCCATTACAAAGACAAATCATAAAGAGAAGGAGCAATTGGAATGAGTTGCTCCTTTTTGGAATGCAACAATATTTAGTATAACGATATTATTCGTATCTTAAACCATTAGAAATACGTTCAATAGATTCCCAATCTTTTACGATAATTTGTTTGTTTTCTTTGCGAATGACATTCGTTATACTTAATTTTTCGATAATGCGATTTAGATGTCGAGTTGTAGTACCGATAAGTGAAGCGATCTCGTGATGATCTGTTGTACGGATTTCTCTCCCGAATAGTTTAGAGGTATTTCGTATTGTGCATAAGTAACTTGCAAATCGTGTTTCCACTGAAGCTAACAAATTAATACGTGAGGCAGTCGTACATGTTTGTAGTTTGTAAGTCACATGGTGTAAAAGTTCTTGTGAAAAAGCAATGTCATGTAAAAGTACATTATTAACATAGTGTTTATTGATAAAAATAAAATCGGTTTTTTCTTCAGCGCTTACATGCGATTGTATATTTACATTTTGAATGAGTTCAATATCACCCATAATGGAAACGGCAGAACAAAATCGAAGTAATAATGCTTTTCCTGTAATTACACTCGTCGTAATTTTTGTACGTCCAGATATTTGAATGTATAGACCGTCAATAGCTTCTCCTTCGTGTAACACAATCTCTTTTACATCATATCGTCGAATTTGAAATGGGTGATGAAGATGTGTAAAAAGTTTCTGTATATGTTCATTTGCTAAGTAAGTTGATAGTAGCAAGTCGTCTTCAATTTTTTTCATGATTTTCCTCCTTTTTCGGACATCTGTCCTGTTCATTATAAAAGAATTTTTTTACATTAAAAAGAAAGGAGTGATGTATATGAAATTTATTTTTGATATTGATGGTACAATTTGTTTTAAAGGAAACCCATTAACGGAAGGTATAATTCAAGCATTAGATACTTGTCATGCTAGAGGACATGAAATCATATTTGCATCTGCTAGACCAATAAGAGATTTATTACCTGTAATACCAAGGCATATGCATCACTATTCAATGATTGGTGGAAATGGGGCATTTGTTGTAAAAGAAGGAAAAGTCATTGAGGTTACACCATTTGATAAATCAACAATGAAGTCTATTCGTTCATTAATAGAGGAGCATCACCTTGCTTATTTGATCGATAGTCAATGGGATTATGCTTATACTGGAAGTGAAAATCATCCAATTTATCGCAACATAGATCCTGATAAATTAGCTACTAATGTATCGATTGATTGCATCGATGAAATGGTGAAAGTTGTGTTGTTCCCTGATGGGAATGAAGAAAAATTAGTGGAAGTGTTAAATGAACTACCTGTGCAAATGTATGCACATCATCAAGAGGACATAATTGATATAAGTCCATTAGGGATTGATAAATGGAAAGGATTACAAAAGTTAGGAGTAGAAGAAGGATCATTCATCGCTTTCGGTAACGATGCAAATGATGTACCAATGTTTTTGCATGCGAAAGAGGGAGTTTGTATTGGTGATCATAAAATGTTGCGCTCCGTTGCATCTATGAGCCTACAGAGTAATGAGCAATGTATTATTGAAAAAATTATTAAGTTATCAGACATAGAATCTAGGAATATATGGGACTTAATGAGGAACCTTTAAAGCAAATTAGAAGTTGGTTTCTAATTTGCTTTTTCTTTATATAGTAACTTTGTTTTTATTAATCTACAACTACTACTTAGTATTGTAGCCACCGATAAATCTTCCACATAAAAAACATGAAAATCATATATCCAAAGAAAGAATAATAATGATGCCAGTTTTCATTGTGAGTAAACAATCCTAAGCTTTCAGCAAATTGTTCGGATATACTTGCACAAATGCCGATTAGCATAATAAATAGAATTCTTGAGAATGTAGATAAAGCTTTGGCAATATGTAAAAAGAAAGCAGTAAAGGTTGGCAATATAAATAATGTAAAAGCGATATTGACCGAAAACATATTTGGAAATGGTCTGACTGGAAAAGCATACATTTGTTTACTAACAAATAGATAGTCTAAATATGTTCCAATGAAACAGGAGAAAATGATGGCGACTATAAATGCTAGGTGATTACTCTTCTGTTTCTTCTTCTCTGAGAAGGATATTTTTTTTCGTAAGAATTGCAAGTTCAATTTTTTCCATCGTTTTACAATAGTCATCCTCAATCTTCCCATTTGTATTTTCTCCTTTATCAATGAAATAGTCTACGATACGCCAGTCTTCAAACCAGTCTCCTTTTTCTGCCTCTTCATGTTTCAAATCTTTCCATGCGTATATTAATTGAGGGCTGTATAAACGATTTGCATCTTTTCTGAGGTGACATTTTTTTATTCTACGTTTATAAAATTCACGAGAAAATGACTCATTTACATCAGAAAACAAATGAGGCCAGTAGTCTTTCCGTGAAGCAGTATGCGAATGATCGTGAGCCCAATTTATTACTTTGGATAACGTATGTTCGTTGCGAAACAATAAAGAGTATAATCGTTTGCCTAGTAGAATTCGTTCATGTAAGGAGGTAAAGTGTTTCATTGTATCACCAAATAACAATGTTTTTTGTTTGGTCTCATCTTCATAGTATGGAAAAAGAATATGATTAAAACGGAAGAAGTCAAAGAGCTTAAATCCAATACTATTTAGTACGGTCTTTTTAAAGTGATCATTTTGAATGACTCTTTTTTCTAAATAGCTTTGTTCATTAATAATCGTTGCTATAGCTAATGTATAGTGATTGCCCGTTTTCCAAAAATGGTTCCACATCGTTTCCATAAACGTTGAGACATTGAGATGGGGTAGGAGGTAAAAGAGAGTTTTAGATTTTTTAAGGCTTTGTTCATATAGTAAAAATTGTGGATACACATCTTGGAAGATTAACCAGTTTCCCCGTTCTAAAAAAGAGTAGTAGGTAAGTTGGTCTTTTTCTGATAACAATCTTGTATATAAATCCCCTTTTAAATCTGTCATATTCCAACCGCCATTACGTGATACCATATGTCCGAGTAGAGCCCAGTGTATTTCAGGATGCTGAAGGTAAAACTGATAATAAGCACGTGTTCTCGTCACGTTATTTTTGTTCAGTTGTTTTGTTTGTTCTGTAATGTTATAAATAAGCATTTTCTCTTCTATTGTTAATGCAGCCTTTTTAAAGGAAGCGGTACTACTTTTGCTTTTTTTCTTTAGTTCATTTTTTACATCTAAAAGAGAAAGCGGGATCGCTTTGGAAGACCCGTTCCATTTTCTTTTTCGATTGTTTTCATACATTTTATTTCCTCCTGTTAACATGAATTTCAACAAATAGTTTAATAGAACGGTTATCATCATTTTATTACACATATTCTGAATAAATGTGGACTGTTTTTGGGGGACATAAACAGTGTAATATTTTTTACTATAAGCACGATAAGTCTTTTGTACTATTTCATCTTCATACGAATGAGGGATTCAATAAACGTGGAACTCGATTATATTAACAGATAGGAGCATAAAAAATATAAGGAGAGAAAAGCATGAAGAATTGGGTTCAAATTAGAATTGCACGCCCGACAGCTAAATTTGAAGAAGTTATCGCATTTTATGAAGAAGGATTATGCTTAAAACGGATAGGGGAATTTCATAATCATGAAGGTTATGATGGAGTTATGTTTGGATTACCTGATGTAGAATATCATTTAGAGTTTACAAGGCATATCAACGGCAGTCCATGTCCAGCTCCAACAAAAGATAACTTACTTGTGTTTTATATGACTCATAAAGCTGAGATTGAAAAAGTAACTAACAGGTTACATGCGATGGGTTATGATGAAGTTGAACCAGAAAATCCATACTGGAAAGAAAAAGGTATTACAATAGAAGATCCTGACGGGTGGAGAATTGTACTCATGCATATAGAGAAATAAAAGTAGTATATTTATAAAAAAGAGGTCATTTGTTCTAGTGTCCCGTTAAAAATTCAAATATAAAAAGAGTCTATTTTGATGATACTTTCTTCAAAATAGACTCTTATATTTTTGTTAAGTTTTATATATTTATAAATTCGCACTAATGTGGTCTTTCTTTTTCCTCTCTAAAGTATTTAAAAACATTTGAAATACTTTAAATGATTGCTGGAATATTGGACTTTGGATAAAAGTGTATAAGAATGTTACGATGAAAACGGGACCTCCTAGAATGTATCCAATTACAAGCATAATACTCTCCACAATGATTCTAGCACGACTTACAGATAATCCAGTTTTATCCGAAATGGCAAGCATAAATCCATCCCGCGGTCCTGCACCAATTCCGGCAGCGACATACATGCCACCTCCAATGCCTGTAATTATGATTCCAGCAAGTAAAATAAGAAGATTTATCCATAAATACTGAGTAGCATGAGGAAGGATATTCAATCTCAAGAAAAAATCCATAATAGGACCGATTAGCAGTGCATTTAAGAATGTCCCTACGTTTATGTATTTTGGATCTACTACTAAAGAAACCAGAACGAGAAATAAACCGCATATAACACTCCATGTGCCGATTGTCCATCCGAATCGCTGAAAGAGTGCCATATTCAGAACTTCCCATGGATGCAGACCAAGGAATTTAACTTTTACCGCAATGGCGTTTCCGAGTCCAAAGAAAGTTAACCCTAAGAAAAAAAGAAAATACCGAAAGAGTGTGAGTCCCATCTTTAATCCCCCTAATATTATATATAATTACGTATATTACATGTGGAAATTTAATTATACAAATATTTTTTCTTTTTAATAAAAATGAATAATTTTAGTTTTTATGTGTGTGTAGTAATCAAAAGGTGAAACTACTCTTAATATAGGGGTTGTTACCAGTGAACAGACGAGTACTATTGATAATATACTTATTTCAAGCTATTTGTTAGTTTGTATATTATGTAAATATCATTCATTAGTAAAATGAATATTTTTGATTTTATAAATAGGGAATACTAATGTATTTTTGTACTTACAGTAAAAAATCTATATAAGATCTGTTACTATTTTAAGAGGAAAGTATATATTTTTATATCTTCAAACAAGGGAGAACATACGTTTTTTAATGGGGGCGAAATACTAAATGTAATGAAAAAACGACATGGTTACAGTCAAAAACTTTAAAAAATTTCACCATGAGGATTATAATAAAGAGAGGTTCATGAAAAAGGAGTGAAATAATTTGAAACAAGAGCTTATAGAAAGATTTACAAGATATGTGAAGGTAGATACACAATCGAATGAAGAAAGTCATACAGTACCATCAACACCGGGGCAAATTGAGTTTGGAAAATTACTAGTTGAAGAATTAAAGCAAATTGGTTTGACAGAAGTAACGATGGATGAAAATGGATATGTCATGGCAACGCTTCCTGCCAATACGGAAAAGGATGTTCCTGTAATTGGTCTTTTAGCTCATTTAGATACAGCAACTGATTTTACAGGAAAGAATGTGAAACCGCAAATTCATGAGGATTTTGATGGGAAGGCAATTACATTAAATCAGGAATTGAATGTTGTTTTAACACCAGAGCAGTTTCCAGAACTGCCATCATATAAAGGGCATACCCTGATTACGACGGATGGAACAACACTTCTTGGTGCAGATGATAAAGCAGGCCTTACAGAAATTATGACGGCTATGAATTATTTATTACATAACCCACAAATTAAACATGGAAAAATTAGAGTGGCATTTACGCCTGATGAAGAAATCGGTCGGGGACCATCTCACTTTGATGTGAAAGCTTTTGGAGCATCTTTTGCTTATACAATGGACGGAGGTCCGCTTGGAGGATTGGAGTATGAGAGCTTCAATGCTGCAAGTGCAAAACTTACTTTTAAAGGAAATAATACGCATCCTGGAACAGCAAAAAATAAAATGCTAAATGCAAGTAAGTTAGCGATGGAGTTTCATGCGAAGTTACCAGTAGAAGAGGCACCTGAATATACAGAGGGGTATGAAGGTTTCTATCATCTTATTTCTATAAATGGTGATGTTGAGCAAAGTAAAGTTCATTACATTATTCGAGATTTTGATCGTGATAACTTCGAGACTCGTAAAAATACAATCACGAATATTACGAAACAGATGAAAGAAAAATATGGTGAAGAAAATATCATTCTTGAGATGAATGATCAGTATTACAATATGCTTGAGAAAATTGAACCGGTCAGGGAAATTGTTGATATTGCGTATGAAGCGATGAAAATTCTAGATATTGAACCAAATATTCAACCAATCCGCGGGGGGACCGATGGCTCTCAATTATCATATATGGGCTTGCCGACGCCAAACATTTTTACTGGTGGGGAAAACTATCACGGTAAATTTGAATACGTTTCTGTAGATAATATGGAAAAAGCTGTTCAGGTTATTATAGAAATAGCACGATTATTTGAAGAGCAGGCATAAAAAAATCCAGGTAGTGAAAAAAGACTATCTGAATTTCTTTTTAATTGCTCAATGATATACTTACTTGTAATTGCATTTGGCATTCTCACGTTAGTAGATATCAGTAGGGAATATAATTCCTGGTTTCACTTTATAATATGAACAATAGATAGGTTTTACTTATTGAAATGAACCTATCTATTGTTGTGCTGAAGAATTTAATACAGAACTCGCCATAAATAAAAGGTCGCATAGGATTCCCAATTCTTCCATGCTGAAGCATACTCTCTTATTTCTTTTTTTGTTGGTTTATGATCTGACCCTGTTAAAAGTTTGATCACATTATGTAGGCCAACATCATCAATTGGAAAAGCGGAAGGGAATCTTAGACAACGCATTAAAACATAATTTGCTGTCCATGGTCCAATACCACGTATGTCGGTTAATGTTTTCTCAGCATCTTTTAGGTCGCTTTTTATGAACGATTCTTTACTTAGGTTGCCTTGTGTAATGAGTTTTGCGACACCAATAAGATATTCACATTTCCTCGTAGTCATTTTTAATTCTGTTAGATCTTTTACTGTTAGATTTGCGATGAACTCTGGTGATGGGAATATCCAATATTTCTGTCCATTCCATTCGATATGTTCGCCGAAGGATTCAACAAATCGTCTTTTTAACGTATATGCAAATGTGAGATTAATTTGTTGACCAAGAATACCCCAACATAGTGCCTCAAATAAATCAGGGATTCCCATATTACGGAGTCCGTAATATTCGTTGATTGGTGTAGACAGAAGTACATCGTCTTTTGCTAAATCGTAAAATGGAGTTAGATCCGTATCTAAATCAAACCATTCTCTTACATATCTCGCTACTGTAGCGCGAACCCATTTCTCAGGTGGCGTCTCACCACCTAAAAAGCGAACATGGATGTTCCCCTCATTATTTACACTTGTCTCGATTAATGGGTTTTCTCCCTCAATCGGAATGACTCTATAAATTTTATTATTTTCAATGTGAAACATACATTCATTTTTGGAACGTGAAAGATAGTGTGAATTTTGTTTAAAGCTAAATTCTTTCGGAACAATTAATGTTATGCTGTCATTTTCATCTTTCCACGCTGTATATGGAAGCTCAGGACAACAATTTTTACAAGGCTGATAACCAGTTTGTTCCGCTTCTTTTCTAGATTTAAATTTTCGATTGTTTCTTGGAGACTGTTTTTGTTCGCACCAAGGGAAGCAGTAGTTTTTCGTTGTTTTGTTACCTATAAAATAAGGAGCATCCCATTCAAGAGGAATTGTAACATTCTTCATTTTCAACCACCTACAGTAATATTTTTTCTAATGTTAACAATTCTTTCTTCATTGCTAAACCACCTCTAAAACCAGATAATTTCCCATTCTTCCCAATCACACGATGGCAAGGGATTGTAATTAATAGAGGATTGGCTCCAATCGCGGTACCAACAGCACGTACTGATTTTGGTTTTTGAATAAGCTGTGCAATATCTGAGTAGGAATAGGTTTTTCCATAAGGAATTTCACGTAATGTATTCCAAACAGTTAATTGGAAAGGCGTTCCGTGAATGTCAATAGGACATGTAAATACTTCACGTTGTTTTTTTAGATACTCTACTAGTTCTTGAACATACGGTTCTAGCTTTAAGGGTTCTTGAACGAAAGTATGTTTCGGAAAACGTTTTTTCGTCCAAGTGGCTAATTCTTCAAAAGTTTGATGTTGAGATCCTACAAAGCATAATCCTGTTGATGTTGCGGCAATATACATATGCCAATTTTCATGAACAAATAGCGTCCAATATATAATTTGATTTGTTTTAGCTTCCATGTTATTGTACCTCGTTTATAGGATTCATTTTTCGATATTCAGTAGGGGTATATCCCGTTTTCTTTTTAAATAATGTTGCAAAATGTGCAGTGTTGGGTATACCCATAGTAAAACCAATTTCCATAATTGTTAGATTTGTATCCGCAAGATAGTGCATAGCTTTAGCAACCCTTATTTGTTGTATATATTCTAGTGGAGTGATGCCTTTCATTCGCTTAAAAGTACGCTGTAAATGATAAGGACTGCCATGACACATATTTGCAAGTATTTCGAGAGTTAATGCTTCACGATAATGTTTATCGATATACGCTGTAATTTGTGTTACCCAGTCTTCATCAGGTAACTTGCTTCCATTTGGCTTACAACGTTTACACGGACGAAACCTTTCGGATAATGCTTGTTTTGCATTGAGAAAAATTCGCACATTATTTTTGTTAGGTGTTCTAGATTTACATGATGGTCGGCAAAAAATACCAGTTGTCTTTACAGCGTAAAAAAATTTGTCATCATAAGAAGAATCGTTGTGTATAATGGCTTGCCAATGTTCATCCGTCAAATTATTTACACTTGTTTCTAATTGTAATCTTTCATTTTGCATAGGATCACCTCCAAAATTAGTATACCCTGAAAAAAGTACACATGTACGCATTTACGAATGTAAGAGCAAGATTACAAAGGTGAAAAAATGATAGTCTCTTTATTTTGTGTTAGCATGTAAGCAGAAAATAAAAATATGAGGCGAGTATTAATGCTATGACATCAAGAGGGGGAACAAAAAGTGAAATTTATTTCGTGGAATGTAAATGGTTTACGAGCAGTTATTGCAAAAGGTGGTTTTATAGAATACTTAGAGGAAGCGGATGCGAAAATCAATCGTGAAGTAATGGGGTCAGATCATTGTCCTGTTGAATTACATATGGAATTTTAGAAAAAATAAAAAAGCAGTATCTATCTTGGATGAAGGATAGATACTGTTTTTTTATTTGTTTTGTTAAAATTTTTCAAATCATTCTTGAAATAATTCATTTATAACTATATACTTAATAACGATAATCATTATCAATAGATGGGAAAAAGATAATTTATTATTAGGGGAAGTGAAATAAATGAGTTTTAATTTTAAATAGATGTATTGTAAGGGGATACATGGAAAGAATATTTCACTAAAATACTATATTTAAAGATTACAAATTTGGAGAGGAGTATTTATAGACATGAATAAGAAATTATTTACACTAGGAATGGTCACAGTATTAAGCGTAGGTCTTGCAGCATGTAACAGTGCAGATAAAAGTTCAGGAGAACAAAAACAAGAATCAAAAGTAGCTGAAACGAAAAAAGATGAGAAACGAAAGATTACATATCTAGGAAAAGAATATACAGTACCCGCGAAAGTAACGAACATTGTAACTGCTAGTTTAGAATCAATGGAGGATGCGGCGGTACTTGGTATTAAGCCAGTAGGAGCAATTACTATAGGTGGAAAATTACCAGCGAACGTTGCGAAAGATTTAGAAGGTGCAAAATCTATCGGAGAGAAAATGCAACCGAATTTTGAAACATTACTTCAATTAAAACCAGATGTCATTACATCTAGTACGAAATTCCCACCAGAGGCCAGTGAAAAGTTTACGAAGGTAGCTCCAACGTTCCCAATATCACATGTTTCAACAGATTGGGAAGATAATTTAAAGCTGATGGGGGAACTTTCTGGTAAAAAAGATAAAGCAGAAAAAATTATTAAAGATTATAAAGCTGATGCTGCAAAAGCAAAAGAAAAGATTGGAGATAAATTAAAAGATAAAAAGGTGCTTGTAATAAGACTAAGAGCGAATAACTTATACCTTTATCCAGAAGGAGTATACTTCAATCCTGTAATTTATAAAGATTTAGGATTAACTGTTCCAGAACAAATTAAAGCTGTAAAAGCACAAGAAAAAATTTCTTTAGAAAAACTGGCTGAAGTCAATCCAGATTATGTATTCTTGCAATATGAGGCAAGCGAAAATGATAAACCAAAAGTGTTAGAAGAATTAGAAAGTAATCCAATTTGGCAAAGTATGAATGCCGTAAAAGATAAAAAAGTATTTGTAAATACTGTTGATCCAATCGCGCAAGGTGGTACTGCTTGGAGTAAAACAGCATTTTTAAAAGAAGTAGTGAAAAATTTATCTAAATAAGTAAGGTGCGTTGAATGATATGCGGAAAATAAATGCAGTACCAATGATAATTTTATGCTTAGCGCCCATATTTATTTTATTTACAGTTATGCTATCTATTTTATATGGGGCAAAAAATATCGATTTTGAAACAGCTTGGAATGCATTGTTTCATTTTGATTCAGGAAATGTAAATCATAATATTATTATTACTTCTCGTTTACCAAGGGTAGTTGCAGCTCTTTTAGTCGGAGCATTTCTAGCCATATCAGGAGCACTTATGCAGGGGATGACAAGAAACTATCTTGCATCCCCTTCTATTATGGGTGTGACGGATGGCTCAGCTTTTGTTATTACGATGTGTATGGTATTTCTTCCAGGAATGTCTTCAGTTGGTATGATTTTATGTTCTATGCTTGGCTCGGCATTAGGGGCAGGAATTGTTTTTGGTTTTGGTTCACTGATTCGGAATGGATTATCACCAGTTCGATTGGCGATTATAGGAACTGTTATAGGGACGTTTTTAAGTAGTATTTCTGCAGCTATTGCTTCCTATTTTCAAGTTTCGCAAAATATTAGTTTTTGGTATAACACAAGATTAGATCAAGTGGATCCGAATGTACTTAAGTTAACAATTCCTTTCGGTATAGTTGGCATTATTTTATCCCTTCTAATTTCAAAATCTATTACGATTCTTTCGTTAGGAGAAGAGGTTTCTATTAATTTAGGACAGCGTACAAAGCTTGTAAAAGCTACTGCAATTCTATCCGTTGTGTTTTTAACAGGTACTGCGGTTGCTTTAGTCGGGAAAATTGGTTTTGTAGGACTCATTATTCCTCATATTACTCGCTTTTTAATCGGGGTAGATTATAAATGGATTGTACCTTGTGCCGGTGTAATTGGTGGTATTTTTCTAGCTTTATGTGATGTGTTAAGTAGATTTGTAAATTATCCATTTGAAACGCCAATAGGGGTCGTTACCTCGTTAATTGGAATTCCTTTCTTCCTTTATTTAATTAGAACAAGAGGAGGGGAGAAGCATGCTTAGAGATACACTGTCGCGTTATGTAATGACAATGAGTATTATCATACTTTTAATTTTGAGTGCAATTTATATTAGTTTAACGAATGGTACGTTTGATATTACGATTACAGATGTATTTCGAACGCTATTTCGAATTGATCCTGTACCTGAACATGATTTAGTTATATTTGATTTCAGGCTTCCGAGAATCGTAATCGCAGGATTAGTAGGATTAGGTCTTGGGATTGCAGGTGCTGTTATTCAAGGGGTTACAAGAAATGGTTTAGCTGATCCTGGTATTTTAGGGATTAATGCGGGAGCGGGTACTGCAATTGTGATCTTTATGTTTTTCTTCCAAGGACAAATGAAAAGCACAGATTGGATTTCTATTATGATGATGCCGTTGTTTGGTCTAGTCGGCGGGCTAGGTGCTGCTATATTAATTTATATGTTTTCTTGGCGAAATGGAAAATTAGATTCACAGCGTCTTTTGTTAACGGGGATTGCGATAGGTTCAGGATTCGGAGCATTTTCTATGTATTTATCATTGAAGATGAAAGCAACTGACTTTGAAATGGCTGCTGTATGGGTTTCGGGAAGTATATATAATGCAAACTGGAAGTATATTATTGCTATGTTGCCATGGCTCATTATCTTAATTCCAATTATCAAAAGAAAAGCGTATTTACTCGACTTATTTCAATTGGAAGAGACGAGTATAACAAGTTTAGGAGTTTCAGTAGAAAGAGAAAAATCGATTTTATTATTAAGTAGTATTGGGTTAGTGAGTGCATGTGTTTCTATTTCAGGAAGCATTGGATTTATTGGTCTAATGGCACCACATATTGCGAAACGTCTGGTCGGCATTCATCATAATCATGTAATTCCTGTATGCGGTGCAATTGGAATGTTACTCGTGATTGCTTCGGACTTTATTGCAAAAACTGTTTTTGCACCAGCTGAATTACCAGTTGGGATTGTAATTTCGATTGTTGGTGTACCATATTTCCTATATTTGTTATACAAAGCAAAGGCGTAAGAGGAGTGATAGAAAGTGAAGGTTCTAAGCGCTGAGAATTTAGAAACGAGTTATGAAAAATTTACGGTTTTTCGTGATTTAAATGTAGAAATACAAGAAGGAAAAGTAACGACAATTATTGGACCAAATGGATGCGGGAAATCTACATTGTTAAAAACAATGGGACGAATTTTAAAACAAAAAAGTGGTAAGGTATATTTACAAGGACAAGATTTACATACAATTCCTACAAAACAAATTGCGAAGCAGCTAGCATTACTTCCGCAAAACCCAATTGCTCCGGGAGAGCTTAAGGTAGAAGAATTGATTTCTTATGGACGCTATCCACATCGAAACAATGTAAATAAATTATCATCTAAAGATAAAGAAATTATTGAATGGGCGATGGATATTACAAAAACGACTGCTTTTCGCAAACGCCAAATTGCAAATTTATCCGGTGGACAAAGACAAAAAGTATGGTTAGCGATGGCATTAGCACAAGAAACGGAAGTTTTATTATTAGATGAACCGACTACATATCTTGATATGTCTCATCAATTAGAAGTATTGCAAATTGTTGAACGATTAAATAGGGAGCATAATTGTACGGTAGTTATGGTACTGCATGATATTAATCATGCAGCAAGATTTTCTGATGAAATTATTGCAATGAAGGAGGGGCAAATTGTTACAATAGGAAACCCAATAGAAATTATTACGAATGAAGTGCTGAAAAATGTATTTCATATTGATGCACGCGTCATGATAGACCCGTATAATGGGGCTCCTGTATGTTTCGGTTATGATAGTGTGTTCCAAGAAGAAAATACTGAAATATATGTAACTAGCTAAAATGATAAAAGGAGGGGAGAATTACATGAATACTAGTATTGAAAAAACGGATGTTACTATTTCGAATATAGAGCAATGGAAGATGTATTCGAGACTAGGGAATCGTGAGTATCAAATTTATATTTCGAAGCCAAAGCAACCTGCTCCAGACTCTGGATATCCCGTGATTTATGTATTAGATGGAAATGCATTTTTTCAAACGTTTCAAGAAGCTATGAACATTCAATCGGTAAGAGTAGAAAAAACAGGGGTTGCGCCATCAATTATTGTTGGTGTTGGTTATCCAATCGAAGGAGTTTTTGCGGCTTCTGAAAGGTGCTACGATTTTACCCCTTCTTCGCCTTCGGTGGATGCACCGCCGAAACCTGATGGGAAACCATGGCCTAAGTCAGGAGGAGCAAGTGAGTTTTTAGCATTTATTCAAGATGAATTGAAGCTGCAAATTGAAAAGAATTTTGAGATTGATAAAGAAAAACAAACAATATTTGGACATTCGCTTGGTGGATTATTCGCTTTACATGTATTGTTTACAAATACAAACGCCTTTCAAAATTATTTCATCAGTAGCCCATCGATTTGGTGGAATAATAAGTCTGTTCTTGAAAAGGAAGCAACGTTTATAAATGAACTGAGTAGAGCGAGTTCTGAAGTCGGAGTCTTTCTGACAGTGGGAGCATTAGAAAGAGATCATATGGTTCAAGATGCAAATGCATTATCTGAGCGTTTAATGAACTTGCAACATAATAAGTTTCGATTTGCATTTTATGAAGCTGAGGGAGAGAATCATGCATCAGTAGTGCCAACTGTTTTAAGTAAGGCACTGCGCTTTGTAAGCAATTTATTCTAATCGTTGTTTTTTTAGTAGAAGTGAATTTGTGTGGGAATTGCTTTCGTAGTTGAGTTTTGTCATATAAGTAACGAATAAATAGAGGATATAGGTTGTTATTTGATTCTTATATAGGGTATCACCATATGTAAGTTTAATGCTATAATTGGTATACTCATGGGGGCATTGTTCCCTATGGATGGGGATAAACTTTAAGAAGGTGATAAAATGGATCATAATGAAAAAACAGAGGTTACTACCCATAGATCGGATAAAGAAAAAGAACAAATCATGAATAGGTTAAAGAGAATTGAAGGGCAAGTACGTGGTATCCAGAATATGATTGAAAATGATCGCTATTGTGTTGATATTTTAGTGCAGATTTCAGCTATTAATGCTGCAATGAAGAAGGTTGGTATGGAGATACTTAAAAATCATACAAATCATTGTGTTTCTAATGCTATTAAAGATGGTAATGGAGACGAAGCAATTGAAGAATTAATGAAAGTGTTTGAACGATTCTCAAAAGCGTGATAGAACAAGCTAGTATAGGATCTAGCTTGTTTTTTATTTTTTCATGGAAAAGTTTTTTATCTGTGTTGATACTTTTATGCACAGTGTTATTTCTAAATTTAATTTTAGTAAATGTACCTGGAAATGTTGTTTATCCATGGGTAGTTCCAATGTTATTTAGCTCACATGAAGGGGTAGGAAGGGCTTTTATTAATTATCCAATTAGGATTATAAGTTTGACGAGTCTTTTTATAATGGAGTTAATTTCATTAATTAGAGAGCATAAACGAAGAATATAACATTTTAAACATAAAAAATAGCCTTCTCATAAGCGAGAAGGCTATTTTTCATTATTTTACTGCTTCTTTTAGTTCTTTACCAGCTTTAAATGCAGGTACTTTTGAAGCTGCGATTTGCATTTCTTCACCTGTTTGTGGGTTACGGCCTGTACGAG
The DNA here is from genome assembly GCF_016483395.1 of Bacillus cereus group sp. N21. NCBI lineage: Bacteria > Bacillati > Bacillota > Bacilli > Caryophanales > Bacillaceae > Bacillus > Bacillus cereus group sp. N21. Next base: position 1,728 of record NZ_JAEHBX010000040.1, on the reverse strand, counting down.
CAGCTCTTTCACGAACTTCAAATGTACCGAATCCGATAAGTTGTACTTTTTCACCAGCTGCTAAAGTATTTGTGATTGATTCTACTACAGATTGTACAACTACAGTAGCTTCTTTTTGAGAAATTTCAGCTGTTTGTGCTACATTTTTAATTAATTCTGTTTTATTCATATCTTCACCTCATATGTAAATAATGCTATTTAAGTTGTTATTATAACGTATAAAAGAGAAGAGAACAAGTGTACTATAGGTTTTCTCTTAAATTCTTTTTGTTAAGCAGTTATAGATTCTTTCTTTAATTCCGTTGTTTTGCTATTAGACTGCTCTCGTTTGTTATAAGCCAAAAAGTAAGGGAGCGCTACAAATAGCATACCGCCGACTAAGTTTCCAAAGAAGACAACAATGAAATTTGGTAAGTATTCCATCCAAGTTAGATGCCCTGCAAAGATGGCGGCTGGAATAACAAACATATTGGCAACAACGTGTTGAAAGCCAATTGCAACAAAGGTCATAACTGGGAACCAAATGCCAATTACTTTTCCAGTGAATTCTTTGCTACCCATACTGAGCCAAACTGCTAAGCAAACAAGCCAGTTACATCCAATAGCAGAGACAAATGCTTGTATTGGTGTGTCATGTAGTTTTGCTTGAGCGATAGATACAGTTTTGGATAAAAATTGCCCTTCTGTTAATCCGACGATGTGGCCGAAAAAATAGGCCACAAATACAGCGCCAATAAAATTGCTAATCGTAACAATTGTTAAGTTCTTTAATACTTTAAAGAAAGAGATTTTTTTTGAAAACCAAGCGATTGGTACGGTCATCATATTACCGGTTACTAGTTCGCCACCGGCAAGAATAACTAGAATTAAGCCAATAGGGAAAACAGCAGCTCCTAGAAAACTAGTAAAGGATCCCCAAGATTTTGGCATTGTTCCAATGACGTGAATATCGAGTAAATAACCTAGTGCTATGAAAGCCCCGCCAAAAAAACCTAAAATTAACATAGGTAGTAGCGGCAAAAGTGCCTTTTTTTGACCTGAACTTGCGGCCAATTCAGTAATTTCTTGTGGTGCATAGACAGACATGAATAACCCCTCCATATTTTGATAAATGACTCTATTTCCATTAATGAGTTTTTCTGCCTTATTAATGGTTAAATTGATAAATTCGGGGGAACGAGTAAGGTCCCTCGATTAAGCGTTTTCTTTTCTCAGAACATGAAGATGAGATTTTTTCAGAATGAAAACAAAAAATACCAAAAATGCTACTCATCTTGGTAATTAAAAGTAAAAATTACTTAAAGTTGTTCTGTAGAATCTTTCATCAACAATGAAATATGAATAAAAAGTATATACATTGCATATCATGTTGACAAAATTATGTTACATAATTTGAATAATTTTGTCAATTCGTGGTAAAAGTAGGAGGATAGAAGTTAGGATATTCTATGAAAAATGATAGACATATAGTTTTAACGTTTCAATTCATTAGTTAGGAAGTGATTGATGATGAATAAACCGTGGATCGGTAATAAACCAATAGATAAAATTTTTTCTAAGCATAAAATAAGCACTGAGCTGAAGGTGGAAAAAAATGCCTCCCCATGGATTGGAATAGAAGAAAATTCATTTTCAGAGAGTGGAGTGGAAAAAAATTCAACGACAAGAAGTGGAGTAGAAAAAAATGGATTATGAGATGATGGAGAAGATAAAATTTAGGGAGAATCA
>NZ_JAEHBX010000004.1:0-193381 GCF_016483395.1 Bacillus cereus group sp. N21 | reverse complement strand
CCGTAGGAGTCTGGGCCGTGTCTCAGTCCCAGTGTGGCCGATCACCCTCTCAGGTCGGCTACGCATCGTTGCCTTGGTGAGCCGTTACCTCACCAACTAGCTAATGCGACGCGGGTCCATCCATAAGTGACAGCCGAAGCCGCCTTTGAATTTCGCACCATGCGGTGCAAAATGTTATCCGGTATTAGCCCCGGTTTCCCGGAGTTATCCCAGTCTTATGGGCAGGTTACCCACGTGTTACTCACCCGTCCGCCGCTAACTTCATAAGAGCAAGCTCTTAATTCATTCGCTCGACTTGCATGTATTAGGCACGCCGCCAGCGTTCATCCTGAGCCAGGATCAAACTCTCCAATAAAGTTAGTTTGTCTAGCATCTAAAATAAAAATTGACGTTTCACGTTGTTTGTTTCGTTCAGTTTTCAAAGAACTTGTCCATCGCCGATTGGCGACTTCCTTATGTTAGCATCTTCATTTTTCGATGTCAACTAAGTTTTTTAATTTCTTTTTTTCACTTTCTGCGTGTTCCGCATCAGCGACGTTTATTACTATACCATCCTTATTTTTAAATCACAAGTTTTTTTTTTTAAAAACTAAAAAAGTTTTCCACTTAATGATTTCGCCTCTTTATTTCATATTAAATGGATTTTCTTCCTCCTGACTTCAACAGAATTTTAAAAGGCTAAAATACCCAACCAACTCTCTAGCTCTTCCTTACAAAACCCTATTCACTCGCTACTTAAGAATAAATTTAGAATTTTTTTACATTTAATTAATGAAAGATATCCAGATTTTGTTATATAGTAACGAAGTAGGCTAAAAAACAACTTAAACGGAGGAATCATTTTTATGGATAGGTTAACAAAATTCTCATTAAAAAATCGAGCCGCTATCATCATCATGGTTTTTCTCATTTCTGTGCTCGGCATTTATTCCGGCTCCAAATTACCGATGGAGTTTCTACCCAGCGTCGATAATCCCGCAATAACTGTCACTACAATGTCTCAAGGGCTAGATGCTGAAACATTGACAAAAGAAGTAACCGAACCGCTCGAAAAAAAGTTTCGAAATTTGGAACACGTCGATACAATAACTTCTTCTACTTATGAAGGTTTATCTCGTATCGATATCGCGTATACATCTAAAGCTAATATGAAGGATGCTACACGCGAGGTCGAAAAAATTACCAGCAACGTAAATTTCCCAAAAGAAATTACAAAACCCGTCGTTAGCCAACTTAATACCTCTATGATTCCACTTGCACAAATTACCGTTCAAAAACAGAATGGTTTTACAAAAGCAGACGAAAAACAGATTGAAGAAGAAATCATCCCGCAACTTGAAAATATCGACGGCGTTGCTAACGTCATGTATTACGGTAAATCAACATCCGAGTTATCTATCCTCTTAGACCCAAATGAAATGAAAAATAAAAACGTAACACCACAGCAAGTATTAGCCGCCTTACAAGGAAAAGAAACTTCCACTCCAGTTGGTCAAGTTACTGTCAATAACGAAGACCACAGCCTACGCGTCATTGGAAATGTCAAAAATGTAGATGAAATAAAAAACATGTCACTTACCCCTCAAATCAAATTACAAGATATAGCTCAAGTAAAAATAAAACAACATTTTGATACCGTTTCACATGTGAATGGCGAAGAGGGAACTGGATTAGTTATTATGAAAGAACCTAGCAAAAATGCAGTTGCAATCGGAAAAGAAATTGATAAAAAAATAAAAACTATAAGCAAAGAATATAAAGATACTTATACAATTAAATTAATATCCTCTACTCACGAACAAGTTGAAAATGCAGTTATGAGCATGGGGAAAGAAGTCATTTTAGGAGCAATTGCTGCGACATTTATTATTTTAATCTTTTTACGCAGCGTTCGAACAACCCTTATCGCTGTCGTTAGTATTCCGTTATCCATTTTACTAACACTATTTTTACTTGATCAATCTAATGTTACATTAAACATTTTAACTCTCGGGGGCTTAGCAGTAGCGGTTGGTCGACTTGTTGACGATAGTATTGTTGTCATTGAAAATATCTTCCGGCGCTTACAAAAAGAACATTTTTCAAAAGACATCATTCTAGACGCCACAAAAGAGGTAGCTGTTGCGATTACCTCTTCTACTTTAACAACAGTCGCTGTCTTTTTACCTATCGGTCTTGTATCAGGTACAATCGGCAAGCTAATGTTACCTATGGTATTGGCCGTTGTATACTCTATACTTTCTTCACTAGTGGTGGCCTTAACCGTTGTTCCACTTATGGCATTTTTATTACTGAGAAAAACAAGGCAGCGTACACCGAAACCTTCAAGAAAGTATACAGCTACTTTAAAGTGGGCCCTTTCACATAAGTTTATTATTTTATTTTCTTCTTTCTTATTATTTGCCGGATCAATTGCTGCTTATATATTACTTCCAAAAGCAAATATCAAATCAGAAGACGATACGATGCTTTCAATTCAGATGACATTCCCAGCAAATTACGATTTTGAATCTAGAAAGCAAACAGCCTTTGATTTTGAAAAAAAATTACTTTCTAACAGCGATGTAAAAGATGTTATTTTACGAATGGGTTCCAGTGCTGAAGATGCACAGTTTGGATTTACAACTAAAAATAACCTTGCATCTATTGCTGTAGTCTTCAAAAAAGGAACAGATATCGATCAATATATCAAAAAACTAAAAAAAGAGCATGCAGACTTTAAACCAGCCGAATTCGATTATACAAAGGCAAGCTATTCTAATTCCGGCGGAGGAAACAGCTTGCAATTTAACGTGACAGCAAACAATGAGACGAATTTAAAAAAAGCTGCTGATGTCGTTGAAACAAAACTAAAAAGTATAGACAGTCTTTCTAAAGTAAAAACAAATCGAGAAGAATCAAAAAAGGAATGGCAAATCGATATTGATCAAAAGAAAGCGGAACAAGTTGGATTAACTCCGGAAACAGCAGGCCAACCAGTTTCATTCCTTATGAATAAATCACCAATCGGGCAACTGACAATTGATGATGAGAAAACAACCATTATGCTCGAACATAAACAAGGAAAGATAAGTAACAAGGAAGATATTCTTAACACAAACATCTTATCACCTATAGCAGGATCAATTCCTTTAAAAGATATTGCAACCATTTCAGAAAAACGATTACAAACAGAGATTTTCCATAAAGATGGAAAAGAAACCATTCAAATAACTGCCGAAGCAACAAATGAAGATTTAAGTAAAGTAAACACTGAAGTGAACAAAGCTATTTCAGAATTAGACCTACCAAACGGTGCGAAAGTTAAAATTGCTGGTGCAACTGAATCAATGCAAGAAGACTTTACAAATTTATTCAAAATCATGGGTATCGCCATCGGGATTGTTTATTTAATTATGGTCATTACTTTCGGGCAAGCACGCGCCCCATTTGCGATTTTATTCTCTTTACCACTAGCTGCTGTTGGCGGTATTTTAGGATTAATCATTTCAAGAACACCAGTCGATTTAAATGCACTAATCGGTGCATTGATGTTAATTGGTATCGTAGTCACCAATGCCATTGTATTAATAGAACGTGTTCAACAAAATAGAGAACACGGCATGACGACACGGGAAGCTTTACTAGAAGCAGGCTCTACAAGGCTACGACCAATTATTATGACAGCCATTACAACAATAGTAGCGATGTTACCATTATTATTCAGCCAATCACAAGCCGGCAGTATGGTATCTAAAAGTTTAGCGGTTGTTGTAATCGGTGGTTTAGCAGTTTCAACTGTGCTCACACTAGTTGTCGTCCCTGTTATGTATGAACTGTTAGATAAATTCGGTAAAAAACGACGCTCACGCAGAAAAGTAGTCTCTTCTATAGATACACCAAAAGCTTAACACCAAAAAACGTTATCTTCTGTTTTGAAGATAACGTTTTTTCTACTATAATATACAATTATAATTTCACGACTACTCATTCATATACGTCATCACTTCATCAATATAATCCGCTAAAGGCTTCCCAGAATCTACAATAAGATATGTAAAATCAGATGGTCGTTTACTACCATCTAACCCTTCTTTAAACACTTCTTCAGATTCCACTTTCTCAATTTGACTTATCATTCGTTCTCGTGTCTTTAGCCTATTATTAATTTCTTCTATATTATTAAGATAGCATTCAATATATTTGTATTTCACACGATGTTCCCTAGACAAAATCGTCCCCTTTTCCACCATTTCTATATAGAGACACGGGCTATCCAATATTACACTATGCCCCATGGATAAATGAAAATCTATTAGCGCCCATTCGATTTCATACGAAATTCCACCAGCGGCCGTTGTTTCAATTTGACGAATTTCCAACGACTCTAGTAAGGCCGTTTTCACAATATCATGATCAATCACAATTGCACCTGTATTTTTCGCTATACGTCTAGAAAGTGGTGATTTTCCCGAACCCGGTAAGCCTGACATTTGTAGAAAAAACATGAAAAACTTCCTCTCCATCTCCATTCCAGCATTTACATACACAGGTATATATACAATATTTTATCTTCATACTCCTGCTATAACCGAGATTACCGGATTCACTTCACACAAAAAAGCTCCCTGTTTTTTTATAAACAGAGAGCTTCTTATCCATTTAGGGTACAAGCGTTTAAGCCGCTTTGGCTTTCGTTGTTTTACGAGATTTCTTAGCTCCCGTAAAACGTTTATGAAGTACAGATGCAGTAAAACGGGCAATAATATTAAAGAGTAATACCATAATAATTAAGACTGCTGCTGATTTTGTCGCAATTAACTTCGCATCTGGAATAATCCCTTCAGAGTTCAATTTCCAAATATGAACTGCTAATGTTTCAGCTGGTCGAAATGGATTCAACGGGTGTGCAGGACTTGAAAAATCGGCTGCAGAATTTAAAATCGGTGATGTTAATCCCGCTGTATAAATTAACGCCGCCGCCTCACCAAATATACGACCCGCAGCTAAAATAATCCCCGTAATAATTTGCGGCAATGCTGTGGGGATAATAATTCGCACAATCGTTTGCCATTTTGTTGCACCAAGCCCAAGACTCGCTTCTTTTACATTAGACGGAACTTCCGTAATCGCACTTTCACAAACACGCGTTAGACCCGGTAAATTTAAAATCGTTAAAGCAAGTGCTCCTCCCATTACCGTATAGCCCCAACCAGTCATTGTAACAAACACTAATAAACCAAATAACCCAACAACAATAGAAGGTAGTGATGCCATCGTTTCAATACATAAACGAACAAATCCTAAAAAGCGTCCTTGTTTCGCATATTCCGCAAGATAAATCCCTGCTCCTAATCCAAGCGGAATTGAAATGACTAAGGTAATAACAAGCATATAGAAAGAGTTGAATAACTGCGGACCAATTCCACCTCCAGCTCTTGTATTGCTTGGTTCTCCGAACAAGAAACTTGGATCCCAAAAACCCCAACCCTTTTGCAAAATTTCGTATACTAAGAAAACAAGTAAAGCTACTACAAACGCTGCAACTGCATATAAAATACCCGTCCAAATATTATTTACTTTTCTTGCGTTCATCGCTATCGTTCACCTCTTTGGCCAATTGCTCGTATTACTAAAATAAACAGGAATGAAATAACAAGTAATATCATTGCCAATGTCCATAAAGCGTTATTCCAGGCAGTTCCATTTAACGTATTCGTCATATCCATTGTTAGAATACCTGTCAACGTTGCCGTTGGACTATATATCCCTTCAGGCAATTTAACAGTATTCCCTATTACCATTTGAACCGCTAACGCTTCGCCGAAAGCACGAGCTAATCCTAGAACGACCCCTGTTAAAATACCTTTTTTTGCAGCCGGAACAATAACACGGCTAATCGCTTGCCATTTTGTCGAACCTAAACCATAAGAGGCTTCCAAATAATCAAAGGGAACCGAACGTATTGCATCGGAAGCAATACTAGCAATAGTAGGTAAAATCATAATACTGAGCACAATAATACCGGCAATTAAACTAAAACCAACACCACCGAATGAATCACGTAAAAGCGGAACTAAAATGGTAACCCCTAATAAACCATATACTACTGAAGGAATTCCAACTAATAATTCTAAAACAGGCTTTAATACCTTATTCCCAAACTTTGGTGAAATTAAGTTCATAAATATCGCAAGAGCAAGCGCGATTGGCGCACTAATAACGACCGCACCTAATGAAACAAGCATTGAACCAACAATAAAGATAACAGCACCAAACGATCCCTGATCAGCATTCGGATTCCATTTTGTTGACGTCAATACCTCAGAAAATGAAATACCACTTTGTGTAAAAGATTGAATTCCTTTCCCGCAAATAAATGCAATAATTGCTAATGTAACAAGAACAATAAATATACCGCAAAACGTAACAAGCGTTCTTCCGATATATTCACTTTTTACATAATTAATTTGTTTTTTCCCCTTCATCACAGGACACAACCCCACTTCATAGATTGAAATGAACAAGGCTGGCCTCGCAGCCAGCCCGTTAAATGTTTACTTATTCAGTTTAGACATTGGAATATAACCCATATCTTCAACTTGTTTTTCGAAGTCTTTACCTTTTACATAATCGATATAAGCTTTTGTAGCTTCTTTCGCTTCCCCTTTTGTTACCATGTACTCATAAGACCAGAATGGATATTTGCCCGCAGAAATATTTTCAACTTTTGGCTCTGCACCATCAATTTTCACAGTTTGTAATGCACCTTTTTTATCGCCTACCATATAAGACATTGCAAGATAACTAATAGAACCAGGAGTAGAGTTAATTGCTTGTTCTACCGCACCGTTAGAATCTTGTGTTGTACCTGTTCCATCGTTAATCTTCGCATCTTTCATAACTGTTTTTTCAAATGTAGCACGTGTACCAGAAGATGCTGGACGGTTTATCACATTAATTTTCTCATCTTTACCGCCTAGCTCTTTCCAGTTTGTAACTTTTCCAGAAAAGATATCTTGTACTTGTTTCACAGTTAAGTTATCAACCTTCACATCTTTATTTACAACAAGTGCAAATGCAATACCTGCCACTTTGTTATCTACTAATTCCTTCGCTTTTTCTGGATCTTTTATTTTATCTGCAGCTGGAACATCAGAGTTACCGATTTGAACCGCCCCAGAAGCTACTTGGTTAATCCCTGTTCCACTACCGCCACCTTGAACTTGAATAGAAACTTTCGAATTCTTTTCCATGAATTTTTTACCCGCTTCTTCAGCAAGCGGTTGAAGAGCTGTAGAACCAGCTGCCGCAATTGTACCCGACAATTCTTGTTTTGCATCGTTACTACCTTTAGCAGTTTCTTTGCTATCTGTGCTTTCTGATTTGCCGCATCCAACTAAAGCACCAGCAACCACTAATGCCGCTAACGAAAATTTAATACCTTTTTTCATAACCATGTCTTGTACCCCCATTTGGATTATCGCTTTTTCACATTCATCTACTTCTTTCGAACACAAATTCATTGTAGGACAATAATATTGTGTTAGTGTTAAGCGATTTTTAATTTTAAGTAAATAGAGGTCATAAGTCTAAAAACCCATATATCCCAACTCTTTTTATAAGAAAAACCAAAAGAATCCACACAAAATTGCCCGTATTGTAAATTTACTTTTAATAATGTAAATGTATTGTAAATAAAATTATTGGTTTCCCTACTTATATTAAAAATACATTTACAAATCTCTTTATTTTTTGAACTTTATAGCGTTCACTCCACATGTATCCCACATAATTTCAGTAATATTTTTCTGTACAACACAATAAATTGGAACAATTCTAAAAATAATTGAATATTTTTAAAGTACCAATTGACAACATCATTTCATGTAGTCTACTATATTAGTAACAAAAAGTTTCCCTCGGCAAACTTTTTAAACCAACACTAAAAATATAGAGAAGAGGTAACTTTTATGGTATCGGCTAATATCAAACCCCTTTCAAATTTCCAAACAGGGCAGTTTGTACAAATCGAGAAGATACAATTAGAAGGAACTATGAAACGTCGTTTATTAGATTTAGGCTTTATTCCCGGAGCTACTATTAAAGTATTGCAAAGAAGCCCGCTCGGAGATCCAATCGCTTATCAAGTGAGCAATACGACCATTGCACTGCGTAGTGAAGAAAGTTCCCTTATTTTCGGGAGATTAATAGGAGATGATTTAGTATGAAAAACCATCGCATTGCGCTAGCAGGAAACCCAAATACCGGAAAGAGCACATTGTTTAATACATTAACAGGATTAAAACAACATACCGGAAACTGGACTGGCAAAACTGTATTAAAAGCAGAAGGTGAATATGAACATAACGGAAGTGTATATACCGTAATTGATTTACCTGGAACATACTCCCTATATTCAAACTCTGCAGATGAGGAAGTTGCACGGGATTATATTATTTTTGAAAAACCTGAGGTAACAGTAGTAGTTGTAGATGCAACTGCAATGGAAAGAAATTTAAATTTAGCATTACAAGTGATGGAAATGACTAACGACGTTATAGTGTGTATTAACTTAATCGATGAAGCAGAAAAAAAAGGAATCGTCATTGATGAAAAGAAATTAGCAAAATCACTGGGTGTACCTGTAGTCAAAATTTCAGCTCGAAACCGCGTTGGAATCGGACATTTGCTAAATGTAATCGCTAAAGTGGCTAGCAAAAAATTAATTCCTACACCTGTTCAAATTACTTATAATGAACAAATTGAAAATATGATTCAGGAATTAGAACCTCAAATTTATAAAGTATTCGGTGATACATACCCTGCACGCTGGGTCGCACTACGAATACTAGATGGAGATAAAAACTTTCTAGCTACACTTCAAAAACATCATAAAGAGCCACTGATAAGGGAGGTCGTAATAAATGAAATCTCACTCAGCCAGTAAGGCTCTTCCATTAGATTATATTGTTCAACATGCACAAACACTTACAAAAGATGATATACGAGATGATATTGTAGGTGATATTTATCGAACTTCCGCAAGTATATGTAAAGAAGCTGTTCAATACACGAATACTGATAAGTTATACCGTTCAGAGAGGCTAGATAAAATTTTCACTTCTCCTATATTCGGATTCCCAATTATGCTCGGAATTTTATCTATTATTTTTTATCTTACAATTGCAGGAGCTAACGTGCCATCTGATATGATTGCTGAATTTTTCGGGTGGGCAGAAGGTCATTTAACCGCTTGGTTTCAAGCGATGAATGCACCGACTTGGGTACATGGCATCTTAATTCTCGGCTTATTCCGTGGTACTGGAGCTGTAATTAGTGTTATGTTACCACCTATGGCTATTTTCTTCCCTATGTTTGCTTTACTGGAAAATTACGGATACTTACCGCGTGTTGCTTTTAACATGGATCGTTTATTCAAACGTTCTGGCGCTCACGGAAAACAATCATTAACAATGGCAATGGGGTTTGGTTGTAACGCTGCTGCCATTATGTCAACACGTATTATCGAATCACCACGCGAGCGTATGTTAGCGATTTTAACAAATAACTTCGTTCCATGTAATGGACGTTGGCCTACATTAATATTAATGGCATCATTATTCATGGCCGCTGGATATACCGGCAGTATGCAAACACTTGTTACGGCAGGTATTGTAGTCGGAATGGTTATAATTGGGGTTATTGTAACATTAACTGTATCTTGGGTATTATCAAAAACCGCTTTAAAAGGCGTCCCAACTCACTATACGTTAGAGTTACCACCATACCGTAAGCCGAAAATTTGGAATACAATTGTACGTTCCACACTTGATAAGTCATTATATGTTTTAAAACGCGCGGTTATCGTAGCTGCACCGGCCGCTATGCTAACTTGGGTATTAGCAAATATTTATGTTGGTGACACAAGCCTACTTATGTATTTTGTGAATTTCTTAGATCCATTCGCTAAATCACTCGGTCTTGACGGATTTATTCTAGCTGCATTCATCCTTGGTTTACCAGCTAATGAAATTGTCATTCCAATTTTATTAATGTCTTATTTATCAACTGGTGCTTTAACCGAACTAGATGATTTAAACCAAATTAAAAACTTGTTCTTAGAACATGGCTGGACTTGGTTAACTGCGTTAAATACAATGTTGTTCTCTCTTCTTCATTTCCCATGCGGAACAACATTAGTTAACATATATAAAGAAACAAAAAGTCCCAAATGGACATTTCTATCGTTTGCAATCCCTACCGTAATCGCCATTGTTGTTACATTCCTCACATCGCAATTGGTACATTGGTTAGGGCTTGTATAAAGTGAAACTTCTATCAGTCGGGAGTTTTCTTCATCCCCACTTGTCCGTAAAGGCCCGCATCAATCGGGCCTTTACGGACAGTTATTCACCACCTATCTTCTCCGCTTTCATTTGAAGTTTGCGGTGGGTGGATTACTTTTCGTTAATGCGGGATAAAGTGAGACAAGCATCAATAGAGGGAATCTCATTAACGCTTCGTTGATTATTAAAGGAAATCTGAAATTTATTCAGATTTCCTTTTTTGCTTATTCTTTTGCCACGGCTGTGCACCATACTCCATAATTTTCTTATGAAGAAAGTATACTGTATATGGGAGAATTGCTATTAATATCGTACATATTATACTCAATTTGGTAAACAAGATAAAACACCTCTACTCCACTCGAGTTGGTAATGAAGAACCTGAATGCTCAATTGTCGGATGCACCCGAACTACGATGTCACAATTACTAAAATAATTTTTACCTTGATCCCAATTCTTTTTTATTTTGCTCCACTTTTTATAATCATGACGTTTATATTCTTCTCCCAATCCTAATACATCTACCTTATAATCTTTTTGTACAATTTTTATCGTTTTTTGAATACGTTTTTCCATCTCTTTTGCAATATACTGCTTTAGTTTCTTCTCTCCCATAATTTGGTCATGATCACTAAAATGCAGTTCCGCCAAAGTTCCTTCTAACGATAAATCAATAACAAACTTTGGCTTAGTAGCATTTGTAACGGACGTAGTAATTTTACGACGCATTTTATGAATTTCATATGTAACAAATTGATTCCCTTTACGAATCGTAAAAAAACCTGCCATCTTCTCTCCAATAATATAATTTAATCCTATTGTTTTTTCTCCACTCAACCTACCGACAAGCTTATTATCCTTCCCTCTAAATAAGGCTGCTCCATTCATTTGCACCCCTTGTTTTGTCAATCCTAAAACAGGCAATACAAAACTTCTTTTGGCTGTAATTTTCTCCTGAATATCACCAATCCGAGCCGCTTCTATCATCTGTGCATTTTTCGGAGCGTGGTCAACTAACATATCAATATACTTTGCAGGTAAATTCTCAGGTTTTGCACTTTGGTTTAATATATCCTCTGCTTTTTTTTCAGAAACAAAAATACGAATATTCCGTCTCATTTCATGGTCACGAACATATACATCCAATGTATTTTCTAACACATACGGTTTTGCTAACAAATCGTTAGAAAAAATTAGCACTTGTATATGAGGGAAAAATAGTGCACGACTAATTTTTTTAGCAACGATACGAATTTGTTCAAAAACTCCATCTGCTACCGCACTAATGTTAATATAGTTTTTACTCCCCGCATTCCCTTGTGCTCCTTGTGGTGTTAGCGTACGGGGCAAAACCATTTGGTATGTTCCCTTCATAACCGGATTGGACTTTTTTTCTTTTACAAGATCGTACGCTGCCCCTACAACAAACCCTCTCTCTTCAATTTCTTGTTGCTCGGAACAAGCGCTGAGATAACATAACAAACTAATCAGGTATATAAATTTAAGAAGGCGTTTCATTTCTACCAGCCCTTCTTTTTATTTTATATACAATTAACACTAGTAAGGGCACCAATAGGATACACCCCATATCGATCCAAGCTAAATATGTACCATAATCCGATAACTTTCTCACATCTCCTGGAACCATATTGATCATAAAAATAATAGGTGCACTTATAAAAATAAAAATATGTTTATTTAATTTAGAAAACATTGCACAAAACAATAAAGCAGCAATGTCATAATACATAGCTGTTGTGTTATAAACCGTAATAATCCAAGTCGTAAAGAAGATTGCGTCAAATCGTTCTAAAAATCCTCCTCCAATTTCAATTTCCTTTCCCAACTCAATTGTAGGATACGTCAATCCCCTCGTTGTCATATACGAAAAAACACTAATACAGGTTACATAAATTAAAATATACGACATAACAGTTACCATTACTCCTTTGGCTACAGCCAAAGGAGCTTTTTTTATATTCCCCTTCAACATCATGGAATAAAAAAGAGCAACTTCAAATCCAATAAAAGTAAAAATAGAATCTTTAATTCCTGCTGCATATTTACTTACTTTTGTTTGAAATACTGGCAATAACCTATCTACCTCCATTAAATTTATATTTAATAAAGACAAGAGCAACATAGCTATTAGGACAATCGGTAAAAATATTACATTCAGTCTTAGTAATGCAGCTCTTGATCCACTTACTCCGTAAATCACAACCAGTAAAAAGAAAAAAGAAAGCCATTGTATAGGCGTATCACTAAATAAATACATTTGTGAAATAATAGAAATTGTTCTGACCTCATACCCTGTCAATGCAACAAATGTCAAAATCAAAATAACACTAAATACGTAAGTAACTGGTTTTGTTAAATAAACACTTGTATATTCAACAAAATTTTGTTTTGGAAATAAAATCGCAACTTTTGTTACAAACCATGCAAAAAATGCACATATAGTTCCACCCGCTAATAAAATTATCCAACCATCAGAAAACAAAGTTTGTGTCGCAATGACCCTTGGCATTGCCAATGCACCAGTACCAATAATGGTTGAAGATACCGCAAAAGCGAGTTCACGTGATCCAATTTCTTCATCCCCGTATTCAAACGGTCTCAATTTACTCCCGCTCCTTTGGACGTAATGTATCATCCTTCGTTTGCAAATATTCTGGTCGTTCCTTAAGCATTGCTTTTGGTAAGCGAATAATTTCTTCTTTCCAATCTTTATAGAATGCTGGCGCAATAGGCGTGGTATAAGGTACTCCCACACTCTTTAAATTTGTAAGATGAATTGCTAGCGCAATTACAGCCAAAATAATACCGTATAGTCCGAATACTGTAGCAGCTAAAACGAATACAAATAATAAAATTCGAAATGTAATTGTGATGCTATATACCGGAAGAGAAAAAGTAGCAATGGAAGTTACAGCAATGATAATTACTAAAAAAGGATTTACAATCCCTGCACTTACAGCCGCTTCTCCAATGACAAGCCCACCAACAATTCCGATTGTTTGCCCCATCGGTTTTGGTAGCCTGATACCGGCCTCTCTTATCAGTTCCATCGTGAGCGCCATCATAAACGTTTCAATATAAGCTGGAAATGGCACCCCTTCTCTCGCTCCAGCAATAGAATAAGCCAATTTTGATGGAATCAGCCCTTGATGATAAGAGACAAGAGCTACATACATAGCTGGCAATAAAACTGCAATAATACCAGCCCCCATTCGTAAAAACCTTAGTAACGTTCCAATTATCCAACGTTCATAATGATCTTCTACGGATTGAAATATATCAATCAAAACTAGTGGGGCAATGAGAGCAAAAGGAGATCCGTCTACTAAAATTGCCGCTTTTCCTTTCGCCAACGAGGCGACTACATTATCAGGTCTTTCTGTACTCAAAAATTGCGGGAAAGGCGACAAATTATTATCTTGAATTAACTGTTCAATTGTTCCTGTTTCAAGAACAATATCTGTTACTATCGATTGGAGCCTTCGATTTAACTCTTCTACAAAATAAGGATTAATAATATCTTCTATATATACTAAAGTTACTTCTTTTTGCGAACGTTCCCCCATGATATAAGATTTAAACCTGAGCTTCGGATCACGCAGGCTACGACGAATTAGCATTTTATTTACATTGATATCCTCATTAAATCCAATCCTTGGCCCACGAATTAGTGCCTCTGTAATTGGGGATTCTAGGCTTCTTTTTTCCCACGCTCGACTGTTTACAACTACCGCAGATGGAATGTCATCAATTAGTACGATTGTATCTCCAGCTAAAAGAGCATTAATAATATCCGGAAACGTTTTTGCAATACTCACCTCTGTAATAGAAAGGAAACGATCCAGCAGAGTTTGAATGATTGCAGCTTGTTTTGGTAATTCTTCATATTGAAGTGGCCTGATAATAAACTTATAAATATTATCTTTATCTGTTAATCCGCATAAAAAAACAACCGCACAACGTGTAGAGCAACCGGCAAGTGTAAATTCTCTAACCGTTAGATCATTAGGTGAATCTAACTTTTCTCGAATTTCCTTTGTAATTTTAGATAAGTTAGCATCTAACTTTAACAAATTCCCCACCTAACTTTCTTTTCAACAAGTTGTAGTTAGATTTCGCCAATAGAAACAAATATATACAAAAAGAGCTATCTCTTTTATAAGATAGCTCTTACATATGAATTATTTATCCCGCATTAACGGACAGTAACACTCCCACCTCAAAATTCAGCGAGAGCAAAGAAGTTAGGTGGGAGATGAACTGTCCGTAAAAGCCCGATTGGTTCAACTATCTCCTTTTCTCATAAAATTCAAAACAGATGAAACAAAAACTTCTACCCCAATCGGCAAAGCATCTTCATCAATTGTAAAACGAGGATGATGATGCGGATACACAATCCCCTTCTCTTTATTCCCAGCACCAATAAAGAAAAATGTGCCTGGCGCTTCTTGTAAAAAGGCCGAAAAATCTTCTCCGGCCATCGTCGGCTCTAAACGAACTACTTGTTCCCTTCCGTAAAGCTCTAGTGCTGTATTTTCAACAAATTGCGTAACCTGTTCATCATTTACAACTGGACGATAGCCGTACTCATATGAAAATGTATAATTTGCGCCGTAAGATTCCGTAATATGTTTAACAAACTTTTCAATTCGCTGCGCAGTTTGTTCTCGTAATTCATGCTTCAGACTTCTTACCGTTCCTTCAATTGTTGCCTGTTCTGGAATTACATTATGCGTTGTTCCCGCATGAAACTGCGTTACAGATAAAACGAGAGAATCTAGCGGATTCGTAAGACGCGATACGATTTGTTGGAGCTGCGTAATTATTTGTGTACCGATTGCAATACTATCAACTGTTTCATGCGGAATACCCGCATGTCCACCTTTTCCTTCTATTGATATTTTAAATACATCAGGCGCTGCCATCGCTGGACCATAAATCACACCAACTTTGCCAACTTCTAAAGAAGCCCAAAGATGCGCCCCGATAATATAATCCACATTTTTCATCACGCCTGCTGCAACCATTTCTTGGGCACCACCTGGAAAATTTTCTTCAGCATGTTGAAATAGAAAACGAATTTCCCCTTTAATTTTTTCCCTTTGCTCTACGAGCGCATATACAGTGCCAAGGAGCATTGCAATGTGACCATCATGTCCACATGCATGCATCACTCCTGGATATGTAGAAACAAATTCAAATTGATTTTCTTCTTGAATTGGAAGGGCATCCATATCAGCACGAATTGCAATCACTTTTCCAGGTTGTTCACCAATTAATCTTGCCATCATGCTGTACTTTGTCGGCCTTGAAATTTCTAGATGAGGAATTGTTTGAAGTATGTCGTATATATACTGAGATGTTTTTTCTTCTTGAAAAGATAACTCTGGATATCTGTGAAAATGCCTTCTCCATTTTATTAATCGTTCTTTAGAAAGAACAATATCTTTGATTTCACCCATCTATCCTCTTCCTTTCTTCACTAAGCTAAACGTTATTATAGCTCGAAGCAAAAACAAAATAAACAATATTCAGAATATTTAACTTACAATAAAAGCCACCTAACATTAGATAGCTTTTATTTTTATAAAATAGTAATTGCTTGTTTTCCCATTTGTTCCCACGCTTTTTCAAATTCAGAACGTGATACTTTTTTATTCGGATTGTTAGCTAACGGATCATTCATATATACAAAGTTTTGATCGTACCCAACAACTACTGCACTATGCTCATAATATGTAATTTTCACATCACCGTTATTTGTATTCCAGGTTTCAAAACTATCCTCAGCTAGCGGTTGAAACGTTGTATTTGCAATTACCCATACTGGTGAGCCTGAACTAATGACTTTATATACATCTTCAATCTCTCTTCCAGTTAAATTAATCGTTTTTTCAGGTACATATTTTTCTGCAAGTTTAAAAATCGGCCCATGATAAACACCGTAACCTGGTTCGGATTTCGTATAAATATTTCCAACAAATCCTTCATGAGGATTTCCTCGAAGATTATTTTCTTTAAATGGAACATGATTGATTTCACTTGCAAGTTGCATCTTATCCACTTGTACACCTTTATACTGCAATAACATTGCTAAACTCGTAACCTCACAACCTCGCTGTAATTCCGGAAGTTGTTTTATAAATGGAACATTTTCAATCATAGCTGTTTCCTTCATATCAAACAAAAAATTCACTCGTAACGCTTGTACTTTTTGAAGAATTTTATTTTTCCCTACAAAAATAGCAACAACAAGTATAATTCCTACAATACATATATATTTGAATTTTTTAAACATATGCAAAACTCCATTACATCATTATTTTCATCAAACACTATCCTTTTTATTGTACCTTTCTTCTACCTAGTTTGCTAGAAAGATTATATGAATTATTATTCAATTCAACTGTTTTAAAATTCTAACTTTTTGTAATAAAAAGAAAAATGAATATACATTTTCAGAATATTTTGCTAGAATTGAAAATGTTTAATGTAGTTAAAGAAATTGAATTTCTTTTATTCACAAAACAAAAATCAAGGAACACTAATCGTTTCGTTGTTGTTTTTATGACTACTCAAGCACCCAGAAAATATACGTAATCCATTCGTATAGGAACATAAAGAAAACTACAATCAGTATGTTTTTTATCCCCCACTGATGATTAGCGAAACGAAGCAAGCTCAATATTCATTGAGTAAAACAAACAAGAGAAAAGTACGGGGTGAAGGGAATATGAATCAAACAACTACAGAACAAACTAGTTTAAAACGTACAATGAAAAGCAGACACCTTTTTATGATTGCGCTCGGAGGTGTCATCGGTACGGGATTATTCATGGGATCAGGACAAATCGTCCATAATGCCGGACCTGGTGGGGCAATCCTTGCATTTTTAGTTGGTGGTTTCGTCATGTATTTAACAATGCTCTGTCTTGGCGAATTATCCGTTGCCATGCCAGAAGCAGGTTCATTCCAAAGTTATGCAAGCAAATTTATTTCACCTGGTTTTGGATTTGTCGTTGGCTGGATGTATTGGTTAAACTGGGCTGTTACAGTTGGGGTAGAGCTAACGACTGTTAGCATTTTAATGAAGCGTTGGTTTCCAGACGTATCTTCATGGATTTGGTGTGTTACATTTGCAGTAATCCTTTTTCTTGTAAACGCTTTATCAACAAAAGCATTTGCAGAGACGGAGTTTTGGTTTTCCAGTGTAAAAGTCTCAACAATTGTTGTCTTCATTATACTTGGAGGCGCTGTTATGTTTGGTTTCTTAGATTTCAATGGGCAACCCGCACCAATGCTTCATAACTTCACCGAAAATGGTGGATTATTTCCAAATGGTGCCTTAGCTGTTCTTCTCACAATGATTACTGTAAATTATTCCTTCCAAGGAACCGAACTAATTGGAATTGCTTCAGGTGAAAGTGAAAACCCTGAAAAAACAATTCCAAAAGCAATTAAAAATACAATTTGGCGTACTTTATTCTTTTTCGTACTAGCAATTGCTGTTGTTGTTGGTTTACTTCCATGGCAGGAGGCTAATCTTGTAGAAAGTCCATTTGTACTTGTTTTTGATACAGTTGGTATTCCATATGCGGCTGACATTATGAATTTTGTCATTATTACTGCTGTACTATCAGTAGCAAATTCAGGATTATACGCGAATTCACGTATGCTTTGGGCTATGTCAAAACAAGGTATGGCAAGTCCTGCATTTGCGAAATTAACAAAAAAGGGAATACCACTGAATGCTTTAATTTTCAGCTTAGTCTTTGCAAGTCTCTCGCTTTTAACAAGCGTATTTGCAGCAGATACAGTCTTTTTAGTACTAACATCAATTGCTGCGATGGCAGCAGTTGTCGTCTGGATGTCAATTGCTGCTTCACAATTTTCCTTTCGAAGAGATTTTATAAAGAATGGCGGAAATATAAACGATTTAAAATATCGTACACCGCTTTATCCAATCGTTCCAATTGTTGCTTTTTCTTTAAATTTCATTACATTCGTTAGTTTAGCTTTTATACCGGATCAACGTATCGCACTTTATTGCGGAATTCCATTTATGATTATTTGCTACATCTTGTATCAAATTAAATATAAAAAAGTTGTCACATTTGAAAAGCAACGAAATATTACACGAGGAATAAACTAAATATATAAAATATTCAACTATTTTATCCTATGATAAGATAGTTTTTTTCTATTTCTTGGATATGTTGGTATAACTTTATTTATCTTAAAATTTTTACAATCATGTTTTCATCAAAAAAAAAGTTTACAATGTTATCAAGTTGCAAATGATATTCACCGTAAAAAGTGTGCATTTGTGTCTATTTTTTAACAATATAACAAAACCTATTGCCTTCTATAAATTAATAGGTTTATATTGTTTTATTGGCATAGTTTCAATCCAAGGAGAAAGGAGATTTTCAATCGTGCAACTGAAAAAAAAATTTTGGAAGTTGGCTTCGCTTCTTCCACTATCACTACTCTTGTTCCTCGGTGGCTGTGATAAAAAACTTGCAGTATTAAATCCGCAGGGGCCTGTTGCAAAAACACAGTATGATTTAATCGTTTGGTCATTCATACTCATGTCGTTGATTATTGCAATTGTATTTATCTTGTTTACAGTCATCTTGATTCGTTACCGTGAAAAACCAGAAAATATGGACTATGAGCCACCTGATATACACGGTAATACTCTTTTAGAGATTATCTGGACTATTTTCCCTGTTATCATCGTGATTGCATTGTCAATCCCAACAGTAAAAGCAACATTTGCATCGGAAAAGCAGCCAGAGCAAACAAAAGATATGAAACCAGTTGAAATTTACGTTACATCTGCCAACTGGAAATGGTTATTCAGTTATCCAGAGGAAAATATTGAAACCGTTAACTATTTAAATGTACCAGCAGGTGTACCAATTCAATTTAAACTAACTTCTGTTGGTCCAATGAATGCCTTCTGGATTCCAGAGCTTGGTGGTATGAAATACACAATGGATGGCATGATTATGGACTTATATCTACAGGCTGATAAGCCAGGTTCTTACATTGGCCGTAGCGCAAACTTCTCTGGTGAAGGATTCACTGACATGGAATTTGAGCTTGAAGCAAAAACAAAAGAAAAGTATGACAAGTGGGTAAAAGAAGTAAAAGAAACTGCTAAACCACTTACAGAAGAAAAATACAATGAAATCATTAAACCTGGTGTAGTAGGGCGTATGACATTCACTAATACACATTTAAAATACGTAGATCCAAAATCACTTGAATATTGTGATTACAACTACTACAAAAACAAAAAGTAATAACGAATATTCCGACAGATTGGAGTGAATATAGTGAAGCTTGATGAATTTTTTGTCACAGGCGATCCGATTATCTATGGAGCGGACGTATCTATTGTTCTTGTGACGTTAGCGATCCTTTTTGTGCTAACAAAGTACAAAAAATGGAGATGGCTTTGGGATGAGTGGTTAACTTCTGTTGACCATAAGAAAATTGGGGTTATGTATATCATTTCAGCAATTGTAATGATGTTCCGTGGCGGTATGGACGGATTAATGATTCGTGCCCAGTTAACGTTCCCTGACACAACATATTTAAACGCTGAACACTATAATGGTATATTTACAACACACGGTACAGTTATGATCCTCTTCATGGCAATGCCGTTTGTTATGGGACTTATGAACGTTGTTGTTCCTCTTCAAATTGGAGCACGTGACGTTGCATATCCTTTCTTAAATGCATTAAGTTTTTGGTTATTCTTCGTAGGTGCTATGTTATTTAACATCGCCTTCGTTATCGGTGGTTCTCCAGACGCTGGGTGGACATCATACTTCCCAATGGCTGGTACAGAGTTCTCACCTGGAGTAGGAAATAACTTCTATGCAATTGCATTGCAGATTTCAGGTCTCGGGACACTGATGACAGGGATTAACTTCATGGTAACAATCTTAAAAATGCGTGCACCAGGCATGAAATTAATGCAAATGCCAATGTTTACTTGGTCTATTTTAATTACATGTGTCATCATCATCTTTGCATTCCCAGTATTAACAGTTGCTCTTGCATTAATGACATTCGACCGTCTATTTGATGCTCACTTCTTTACAATGGCAAGCGGCGGTATGCCAATGCTTTGGGCGAACTTGTTCTGGGTATGGGGTCACCCTGAAGTATATATCGTTATTTTACCGGCATTCGGTATTTTCTCTGAAATCGTAAGTACATTCTCACGTAAACGCTTATTTGGATATACCGCAATGGTTTATTCAATGGTTGCAATCGCAGCTCTAAGTGGTCTTGTATGGCTGCATCACTTCTTTACAATGGGTGCAGGACCAGCAGTTAACTCATTCTTCTCGATTTCAACAATGGCAATTTCGATCCCAACCGGTGTTAAAATCTTTAACTGGTTGTTTACGCTTTATAAAGGTCGTATCCGTTTTACAGTTCCAATGCTTTGGTCATTGGCATTTATTCCAAACTTCGTAATTGGTGGAGTTACGGGGGTTATGCTTGCGATGGCAGCAGCTGACTATCAGTACCATAACAGCTACTTCCTAATCGCTCACTTCCACTACGTATTAATCGCTGGTACAGTATTCGCGATGCTTGCTGGATTTACATTCTGGTATCCGAAGATGACTGGTCATATGCTAAATGAACGCCTTGGTAAATGGACATTCTGGATCTTTATGAGTGGATTTAACATTTGTTTCTTCCCAATGTACTTCTTAGGTTTAGATGGTATGACTCGTCGTATGTACACTTACTCTGCAGACCTTGGATGGGGCGGATTAAACCAAATCGCATCTGTCGGTGCAGTAATGATGGCAATTGGCTTCGCCTTATTATGCTACAACGTAGTTTATAGCATTCGTCATGGTGAGCGCGATGTAACTGGAGATCCTTGGGATGCTCGTACACTTGAATGGGCAACACAATCTCCAGTACAACATTACAACTTCGCAAAATTACCAGAAATTAAGTCTAGCGATGTATTCTGGGAAATGAAGAAGAACGGCGAAACTATTACACCAAAACCTGAAGAATTGAAACCAATTCATATGCCGAGTAATACAGGCGTTCCAATCATTATGTCTTGTCTTATCGGTCTTGCAGGTTTTGCATTAGTATTTAGCTGGTTCTGGTTAGCAATTGTCGGTGGTATTGGTATGTTAGGTTGTATGATCTGGCGCTCGTTTGATTACGACGACGGATATTACGTTAGCGTAGATGAAATTAAAAAGACAGAACATGTTGCATGAGAGGTGAAACGAAATGGCGGCTTTAGATAAAAGCTTACCTCTAGAATATCAATCCGAACAAAGCAGATTGAATATTTTAGGGTTTTGGATTTTTCTTGGGGCTGAAATCGTGCTGTTCGCAACACTTTTCGCCTCTTATCTAGTACTTGCTGGTCGTACGGCTGATGGCCCTACACCAGCTCAGCTGTTTGAACTTAAAACCCTTTTAATTCAAACGCTCCTACTTTTAACAAGTAGTTTTACATGCGGTATCGCAATTCATGAAATGCGTAAGCACAACCAAAAAGCGATGTTAGGATGGTTCATCTTCACATTAATTTTAGGTGCAGGCTTCCTTTTCTTTGAAGTTGAAGAGTTTATGGCTTATGTTGCAGAGGGCGCAACAATCCAAACAAGCGGATTCTTATCTGGATTCTTCGTTCTTCTTGGAACGCATGGTGCCCACGTAACAGCTGGTATCATTTGGGCAACTTGTGTTGTTATCCAAATTTTAAAACGAGGTTTAACACCAGTTACAGCTCGTAAAGTGTTTATTATCAGCTTATACTGGCATTTCCTTGATGTTGTTTGGATCTTCATTTACACACTAGTTTACTTGAATGGGATGGTGGCGTAATAATGGGACAAAACAATACTCAAGCAAACGCACATAGCGGTTTTCCATGGTCACACGTTTTCGGATTTATTTTATCGCTTGCATTAACGTTCCTCGCTGTATATGTAACGTTATATACAAGCTTGCCACTTTCAACAATCTTAACAGCCATTCTTGTAATGGCTGTGGCACAAGCAGCATTGCAATTTGTTATGTTTATGCACATGACAGAAGGCGAAGGAGTAATACAAACAATCACAATCGTATTCCACTTTTTCATCGCTGCAGTAACGGTTGTTGGTACAGTTTGGATTTTCTTCTCTATGTAATGGACATGAAAAAGACTGCTGAGGTAATTTCAGCAGTCTTTTTTTATTTATCGTACTATTTTCTCTTCCCCTCTCTTATCATCCACATTACGGCAATTAAAACATAATCATGAAACCTATACTTATTATGACAAATGTTAAGAAAACTCTTTCTTTATGGAATCGAGTTCACATGCATTGCTTTTCTTCCTATAATATGGCTAAAATGAGTACTATATTATTTGAAGGGAGAGAACGCAGTGGAACACCATTCCTCAGTCCTATCACTTATGATTGTTGTCGCAATCGCGTTTTTCATTCCCCTTTTGTTACAACGCTTTAAACTAAAAGCACTTCCTGTCGTTGTTGCAGAAATTATTGCAGGAATTTTTGTAGGAAAAAGTGGATTTAATATTATCGAGCCAGATATGTGGCTACAAGTTTTATCAACGCTAGGATTTATCTTCTTAATGTTCTTAAGCGGTTTAGAAATTGATTTTTCTATCTTTAAACAAAAAGGGAAAAAGAATAAGACGAATGAATCCAATACGTTCCAAGCAGCAAGCATTATCTTCTTATTTATTTTCATCTTATCCTATGCCCTATCACTTATATTTGTATGGCTTGGATTTGTAGATAACGCGATGTTCATGACATTGATTATCTCAACGATTTCTTTAGGTGTTGTTGTCCCAACACTAAAAGAAAACAACTTAGGAAAAACAGCAATCGGTCAAATTATTTTGTTAGTCGCCGTTATTGCGGACTTAGTTACAATGATTTTACTCGCTGTTTTCGTTGGATTAAACTCCGAAAGCGGTCAGAGCATGTGGCTTCTTCTCGTTCTATTTGGGGCAGGTATTGTAATTTACTTTGTTGCAAGACGCTTTAAAAATATTCCATACCTGGAAAGCCTAAAAGCTGGTAGTGTACAAATTGACACACGTGCTGTTTTTGCGCTTATTTTAATACTAGTCGGATTATCTGAATCTGTTGGTGCAGAAAACATTTTAGGAGCCTTTTTAGCAGGTGTACTCGTATCCTTATTATCACCAAATGAAGATATGGTTGAAAAACTCGATTCCATCGGATATGGTTTCTTCATTCCAATTTTCTTTGTAATGGTTGGTGTTAATCTAGAAGTATGGTCTATTTTTAAAGAGCCTTCTAGTATGTTAATGATTCCAATTTTAATTGTTGGACTCTTTATTTCAAAATTATTACCATCACTCGTACTGCGAAAATGGTACCCACATAATATCGTATTAGGAAGTGCTATTTTATTAACATCTACACTTTCCTTAGTTATTGCCGCAGCACAAATTGGTGAAAAGTTAAATATTATTAGTCCAAGTCTGTCTGCTTCCCTTATCTTGAGTGCAGTTATTACATGTATTTTTGCACCTGTACTATTTAAAAAGATGTTTCCAAAAGTGGAAACACCAAAACCAAGAGTTTCTATTATTGGTGCAAGTCGAATCACTCTTCCATTATCACTTGATTTAAAACGCGAAGATTATGATGTAACACTATACATGATGCGTCAAAATAAAGTAAATACCGAGGAAGCAAAATCTCATGACTTCCCAATCGTAAAACTAGATACAATTACGATAGACTTATTGGAGGAACAAAGAGCATTCGATGCCGATCGAGTTGTCGTTGCAACAAGTGATGATGAGCAAAACTTATTATTAGCAGAACACGCAAAAGAATTAGGCGTTGAGTATGTCATTGCAAGTGTAGAAGATCCTCTTTTACAGGAAAAAGCAACGCAAGAGCATATTGCTGTATTCTCGACGATTAACTCCACACGCATTTTATTACGTGCACTCATTGATAAGCCGAGTCTCGTTCGTTTAATTACGACTGCGAATGAAACGGTTCGCGAAGTGGAATTACGTAGTAATACATATAACGGTTTACCACTTCGTCGCTTGCCATTCCTAGGTGACGTACTCATCATCCAAATTTACCGTGGTAACAAAGCGTTAATACCACATGGTGATACAAAATTACAAAATGGTGATACACTTCTTGTAACAGGCTCAAAAGAGCACATTGATACAATGAAAAGCATATTAGAATAGCAAAAAGTCCCCTTTCAAAATTGAGAGGGGACTTTTTAAATCGAAATGTAAAAAATAACACAAAACAATTACTCCTTGTTTCCCTAAACCATAATACTTTTAATTTTTTTCTTATGATTCTTACTTCCTTATGGTAAAATATTACTATCATAAATTATGAGGATGAATCACACTATGTCTATTTCAACTTTAGCTCTTTTATTATTAGCAGAGGTACTTGCAGCCATTATTCTCATCGGTATTAGCATTGAAATTTGCAGCTATGGGTGGAAGAAGCCAAATGGAACGAAATACTTTTGTCTCTTTCTTTCCCTTATTATTGGTACTTGTAGCATATTAGGCCTTTGTGTTGCGCCGGCCTATTTCTTTTTACAACTCATAGAAAAAGCTTCATAAGAAAGGTGGATTATGTATGGTTACAATTAAATGTATTGACGCCTCCGAAACATACGAACTACGCCAAAAAATTTTACGTCCAACTCAACAGTTGGAAGATTGTAAATACCCATCTGATTACGAAACAAACTCCTTTCATCTCGGTGCCTTCTTAAATGACGAACTCATTAGCATTGCTTCGTTCTCTCATGAAATACCCCCTTCCTTACAGGGTAACCATCACTATCGTTTACGAGGCATGGCTACAGTACCTAACTTTCGGAAACAACATGCCGGTAGCTCATTAATCCAACAAGCTGAAGTAATCTTAAAAAAGCGTCAAGCAGAGATATTATGGTGTAATGCTCGTATTACCGTTACAGATTACTACAAACGATTAGGATTCCTTGAGCATGGTGAAATATTCGATATACATCCGATTGGACTTCATAAATTAATGTATAAAACATTATGAATTGAACTACCCTCACCTACCTCTACACGAGCTTGAGGTGGGGAATTCTTCATATTTTCTCTTTAAAAGACATAGAAAGACCTTCCATATGCGCGGAAGGTTTTTCTATGTCTCATTCATCCTCTTCAGATCGTATTGTTCTTCTATAATTGTAAGCATATAACGATGGTACCAAGAAACAAATAAATACAACAAGACCAATTAGTCCTGTGCCCTTTAAAGAAGCATTTGGTGTTACAATCATATTAATTCCCATAATTACAATTGCAAGTGTAATAGGGAGCAATAACAATTTTAAAAAATAGCTTCGTTTCACCGGTTCTCCGCCTTCATATCCCACTCCTTTTATGACATAACGGTAAAAAACCATACCTAATATCACAAGGTTTTGTAAAACAAATGCCATTCTAGTATGTTTTAGCCCTTGAATCATTAAGCGTTCATCTTTCACGATCCTCATCGATATCCTTCACTCCTTATCCTCCCAAAATAAATCATTTAACGTTTGATTTACGGCATAACAAATTTTTAAACACAAATCTAAAGAAGGATTATATTTTCCTTTTTCAATTAAACTAATCGTTTGCCGTGTAACTCCTACTTTTTCTGCTAATTGTTGTTGTGTTAAATCTAACTGAACACGAGCGACCTT
The DNA here is from genome assembly GCF_016483395.1 of Bacillus cereus group sp. N21. Taxonomy (NCBI): domain Bacteria; kingdom Bacillati; phylum Bacillota; class Bacilli; order Caryophanales; family Bacillaceae; genus Bacillus; species Bacillus cereus group sp. N21. The sequence goes on along the minus strand of NZ_JAEHBX010000004.1, from coordinate 167,257 downwards.
TATTTTACTTACAGCCAATCCATGCCCCTCCTTCACTATTAATTGTAACTTATATATTCCATTATTATTGAAATGCAATTTCTCTCTTCATAACGAATTATCTATTTCTACGAATAAAAGTTTTACCTTATTATACACGAAAAAAGGTACTACCTATGAGGAGTACCTTTTTCTATCTCATTATAAAAATAAATGACATCCAAACAAAATCGCAAAGAAATAAAGAAGCGGATGAACTTCCATCCCTTTCCCTTTCACAATCTTTAAGATAGGATAGATTAAAAATCCAAGTGCAATTCCATTCGCAATACTAGATGTTAATGGAATCCCTACGAAAATTAAAAACGCCGGTAATGCATCTTCAAATTCATTCCAGTTAATATCGCGAATACTTTGTGCCATTAGACTTCCTACAATGATTAATGATGGAGCAGTAATTGCTGCTACACTTGATAAAGAGGCAATAACAGGACTGAAAAATGCAGTAACTATCGTTAAGCAGATTACTACAATACTTGTTAATCCTGTTTTACCACCTGCTGCAATTCCCGCTGATGATTCAATCGTTGCTGCTGTCGGACTTGTCCCGAATACTGCTCCCGTTGTACCACCGATTGCATCAGCAATAAATGCTTTACCGAAACGTTTTTCAGTGTTATCTGTACTTAAACCAGCTTGTTTAATTAAACCAAGCAAGGCACCGGTTGTATCAAATAACAGTACAAGTAAAAATGAAAACACAACTCCGTATAATCCATATTCAATCACATCAGATAACGCAGTCATCGGATTTGAAACAATGATTCCCTTTGGTAGGTGAGGGATAGCTGCAATTTTATCCTCAAACTTAAGTTGCCCTGTAAAAAAGGCAATGATGCCCGTCACAATCATACTAATAAATAGTGCACCACTCACACGTAATGCCATTAACACTGCTGCTAACACTAAACCAATTAGTGTTAAAATAACAGCTGGTGAATGAAAATCTCCAATTGTAACTAAATTAGATGGATGATCAACGATAATCCCGGATAAACGAAGACCAATGAAAGCAATAAATAACCCAATTCCACCCGCAATAGCCTGTTTTAAACTATCTGGAATTGCTACAATAAGCTTTTGACGAAATGATGTGAAGGATAGTAAAAGAAAAATAATACCTGTTACAAATACTGCTGAAAACGCAATGACATATGTAATGCCTTCTGCCTTTTGTACAACAGAATAAGCAAAGTACGCATTCATCCCCATTGCTGGAGCAATGACAATCGGATAATTTGCTAAAAACGCCATACATAGTGTTCCGACAACTGTCGCAATAATGGTTGCCGTAAATGCTTGATCAAAAGGTACACCTGCATCAGATAATATTTTCGGATTGATGACAAGAATGTACGCAAATGTAAAAAACGTTGTGATGCCAGCTAAAATCTCTTGCTTCACAGAAGTGTTATACTTTTGTAATTGAAACATGCTTAAGTACCCTTCCTACACAATGAATTATTATCACACATTCTTTTCTTACTATTATATGAGAAAATGTAATACTTAATCTTACCAACCAATAAAAAGAAGAGTCAATATATTCAATAATAGTTCGAATTTTAAGTTTAGGTCTGACAAATATAGATATAGTACAGCATACATCGACTATTTTTGTAGCATAACAGAAAGAAATGTTTTATAATTTAAAATAGTTAAACATCAAGTGAGCGTATTCAAACTTTTTCATCCAACAAGGAGGCTTCTTATGCAAAACACAAACAAATCAGGAAATTTAAACCGCGGTCTAAAACAACGGCATATCACGTTGATGTCTCTTGGATCAGCTATTGGAGTAGGACTATTTTTAGGATCCGCTTCCGCTATTAAATTAGCCGGGCCTTCTATTCTATTAGCCTATATGATTGCTGGACTCGTTATCTTCTTCATTATGCGCGCTCTTGGGGAAATGGCAATTGAACAGCCTGTTGCTGGTTCTTTTAGCAAATATGCACATGATTATTTAGGGCCGTTAGCAGGTTATATTACTGGATGGAACTACTGGTTTTTATGGGTTGTTACTTGTATGGCAGAAATCACTGCCGCTGGAATTTATATGGAGTTTTGGTTCCCGGATATCCCGCGCTGGATTTGGGCATTAATGGCTCTCGTATTAATGAGTGCATTTAACTTTTTATCTGTAAAAGTATTCGGGGAACTTGAATTTTGGTTTGCTTTAATTAAAATTGTCACAATTATCAGTATGATCGTAATTGGTACAGGAATTATTTTATTTGGATTTGGAAATGATGGTATCGCCACTGGTATTTCAAATCTTTGGTCACACGGCGGATGGTTTCCAAATGGTTTTTCTGGGTTACTTCTTTCCTTACAAATGGTTTTATTCGCTTATCTAGGAGTCGAGCTCATCGGTGTCACAGCTGGTGAAGCACAAAATCCAAAGAAAACACTCGCAAAAGCAATTGATAACGTATTTTGGCGTATTTTACTGTTCTACGTTGGAGCCTTATTTGTTATGATGGCAATTTATCCATGGAATGAACTTGGAGATAAAGGAAGTCCATTTGTATTAACATTCCAACAAATTGGTATAGCAAAAGCAGCAGGGATTATTAACTTTGTCGTCTTAACAGCGGCTCTTTCTTCTTGTAACGGTGGTCTATTTAGTACGGGACGTATGTTATTTACATTGGCGCAACAAAAAAAGGCACCTGAAAAGTTCGGCCGTTTGAATAAAAATGGGATTCCAAGTAAAGGAATTTTAGCAACTTCTTTCGTCCTACTAGCTGGTGTTATTTTAAACTATCTTGTTCCTGCAAAAGTATTTACATGGCTTACTAGTATTTCAACGTTCGGCGCAATTTGGACATGGGGGATCATATTAGTTACCCAAATCCGATTCCGAAAAGGATTACCAGCACAAACTAAGCAAAATTTAACGTATAAAATGCCTTTGTATCCATTAAGTTCTTATTTTTCACTCGGTTTCCTTACATTAGTATTAGGGATTATGGCTTATTCAGAGGATACACGAATTGCATTAATTGTTGGTCCAATTTGGTTAATTGCATTGGTAGTTGTATATTACTTAAAAGGATTTCATAAGATAGATGCTGTAGAAAATTCAAAAATTAGTTAAATATGTTACCCCTTCCTGATAGCGAGGAAGGGGTTTTCTTATTTTTCACACAAATATTTATCAACAAAATTCATGTTATTTTTACAAATTTTTTGTATATTTTACATTTTCCATCTTTATTTTCATAAAAAAATCCATTACATTATTAAGGTACATATATTTATTATTAGGGGGATTCTTCTATGAAGAACAAAAAATGGCTTAAACTTTCTTTAGCAACAGCAATTACACTCAGTGTCGGAAGCACTTATATTCCACCTGCTTTCGCTGAAAGTTCTACAGATCCAGCACCTGAAATTGCTGCAAAAGTTGTAAATCAAAACAATGGGAAGAAAGTATTATTTGATAATACACATGGGCAAACAGCAGGTACAGCTGATTGGGTCATTGATGGTGGTTTTTCCGATTTTGGAAATGGTATTTCTAAAAATGGATATTTTGTAAAAGAGCTTCGCCAATCTACACCTATTACATATGAAAATTTAAAAGATTATAATGTGTTTATTGTTCCTGAAGCAAATATTCCTTATAAAAAATCTGAACAAGATGCTATGTTACAGTATGTTAAAAATGGTGGTAGTATTTTCTTTATCGCAGATCATTATAATGCAGACCGAAATAAGAATCGCTGGGATTCTTCAGAGGTATTTAATGGATACAGACGTGGTGCATGGGACAACCCTGCAAAAGGTATGCCTAATGAAGAAGCAAACTCGCCAGCAATGCAAGGAGTAGAAAGCTCCGATTGGTTATCTCAAAACTTTGGTATTCGCTTTCGCTATAATGCGCTTGGAGATGTTTCTGCCAAAAATATTGTATTACCTGAACAATCCTTTGGTATTACGAAAGGTGTTTCATCAGTAGCTATGCATGCTGGTTCTACACTTGCCATTACAAACCCTAAATTAGCAAAAGGAATCGTGTACCTTCCAGAAAACCCATCAAAATGGAATAACGCTGTTGATAGTGGTGTTTATAATGGTGGCGGTATTGCAGAAGGTCCTTATGCTGCTATTGCTAAAGTTGGTCTTGGAAAAGCAGCATTTATCGGCGATTCTTCTCCTGTTGAGGATGCCTCACCAAAATATGTTCGTGAAGATACAGGACAAGCAAAAAAAACATATGATGGGTATAAAGAAGAAAATGACGCTATCTTATTAGGAAATATTGTTAATTGGTTATCTAAACAAGAAACCTATACAAGTTTAGATCAAGTAAATGGCTTACAACTTGATAACCCAACACCTTTACAAACATTTGAGCAACCTAATTTATCAACGGAGCCACAACCAGAGCCTTGGAGCGCCCCAAATCAAGGATATAAATGGTTCAATACAAATACATTTAAGCCAGGTTCATATGGATATAGCAGTACAGTAACTACACCTGTAAATAATTACGTAGTTACGCATCCTAGTATCCTGCCAAACAATGAAGTATTCCAAGTGAAAATTCAATTAAATAACTTATTACCAAATACAACATATAGTAATTATTCTCTAGGAATTTTCACAACTGGAGGATCACAAGTTGCGAAAATCCAAAATGAAAATGGTACTTGGCCTTCTAACTTTGAATATAGTAATGCATTCTCTTTTATAACAAACAGTCTAGGTTTTGCTGAAAAAGTAGTAAATGTACAACTCGCACCAAATACAACTGGACAAGCCACTTTGCGTCTTCGTCAAAATACAACGACAAAATATAATGAAGCTGTCACTATTAATAATAAATAATAAAAAAAGCAATCCTAAATGGATTGCTTTTTTACTACTCATCTTTTTCTTTTGAGAAAAACATTCTAGAAATAACAATTCCTAGTCCACCAATAAGTAAGAATAATACTGCACGAATCATCATTGATACTTCTGGTAAATCTAAGAAGAATAACTTACTCACTGTCACAACTAACACCACTAGCCCCGCATACAGTATTTCATTCATTCTTCTATTACGCCCAAACCAAACTGAAACTAAAGCATATATCATCCATAAAAGAGAGACAGGTATACTAATGATACTTCCGCTTGTTGAAAGAACCTCTCCTATTCTAGTAATTGTAATAAATACAAGTACCATAAAGCCGTACAGTGTAATCGAATACACATGTTTTCCAAAATTTTGTAACATTGGTTTCACTCTCATCATGCCATAATAAAATGTTCCAAGCAAAATGAAGTGAGCTACAAAAGCAGCTGACATAAATACTTCAAATGGACTAACGAGCGTTTGAAGCATACCAATCGCATAAATGACAGCGCTTATATAAAACTTAATCTCTTGTTTCAATTTAACAGAAGTAACAACACCTAAAAATCCTTGTAACATTAAGACGATCGATCCATTTACTAAGCTGAACTCATATAAAATCGCTAAACTAAACGATCCCATTGCAAATCCAAATAAAAGATCCGTAAATAATGATTTTTTATTTTTCGTATATTCAGCTACAAACATTACAGCGTGCACAATTGTACTAATCAATAATCCCCATGTTGTAAAGTCTGGAATTTTTACAATTTCCATAATAAAGAAGATTGCATTCGCACTAAACAACGCCATTCTAGGTTGATAAATAAAACTTCGGTTCATAAACATATGCCAAAAAAGTGTAATATGAATGAATCCATACACAACTGTTAATTGTACATTTAAATTTCCTAGTAACACTGTCATAATGACAAAGAAGACAAACGTTACAAGTACAGAAACACAATAAGACACCATATATAAATATTGATAACGGTTCTTATACGCATACCATAATAAACTAATCGTTAATATTGCTTCATATCCAAAGAAAATGTAAGAATTAGGTGTTGTACTATTTAATAAGAACGGTACAAAAAAGGCACCTACAGATACAAATATAGCGAGATACTCTGATTGATATCGCTTAGCTAGATAGATGCCAAGTATAATCCAAATAATATTTAATATAAATGCAATGGTTGCCGGAAAGAAATGATACAAATAATGTGCAGCGAATGTCGTTAAAACAATACCTGTAATACTCCCCCCAGCTAATACTAACCCTAATGCTTGACGTTCCTGTTTTATTTGCAGATCACCTACATAGTACAAACCAACTGATAATACTACGCCAAATACAATACGAATTGCTGGAGTAAGTAATCCCGCATCTACTCCCGCTTTAAATAGCCAAATTACCCCAAGTAGCATAATTGCAACGAAAATACGTGGTAGCCATGTTTGACAAAATTTTATAATATCAAATGGTTCAGGCTTAAACGCAGATATATCTACTTGTTTTACTTCTGATTCCTCCACACTTTCTTGACTAACGACTATTTCTTCTTGCCGTACATTTGACGCGGGGATACTGACTTCTGCTTTCTTTTCAATAGACTCCCGTTTGTTCAACTCTCTTTCTAGTTGAACTTTTTCTTCTATTTCCCTTTGCTGTACTTTTAATTCATAGAGCGCCTCTTGTATTGTATCAATTGCTGTTTCTAGAGCTTCTATTTTTTTGTTTAAATCCTCTTTCATTCTCTCCCCCCTCTAATTTTGCTGCTAAAACAGGAATACATCTATAATTGGTGAAATTACCAATTACCTACATCATACTATTAGCTTACTCATTTTTTAAGAGAATTTTTCCTAATATTTTCTAACTTCTGCCATTATAGTAACAAATAGCATTTCCCCTTCTATTTTTCAGCTTAACTAGAAAAATAGAAAATATTGCTTATGAGGTATTGCTTTGAAACAATCGATTGGGAACAATGGCTCAAAAAAGAAAACTCGTGGTCTACGACGTGCATGCCGGAATTTCTTGCAATATACGACTATACATACAAACTCTTTACCAAATGCTAATGAACAGTCTGCTTTAAGTTCCTGGTCTATTCCACTCCCCTTCAATCCTTCTTATATGCATTCAAAACGTAAATCAAACGCGATTAAACGATTTTATTTACAGACAGCAATCAATCGAGTAGAGCATTTAATCCGTATAAAAACTACAACTGAAAAAGAGTATCGTATTTATTTTGTTGTCTCTTTTCCTAATTTACACGCTTCTAATATCTTAATTGTATGTAGTAAACAAGGAATAGAACGATTTTTTGAAGGCTTTCTAGGTAGATACATGGACGGACCACAGTGGATTCCATTACCACAAGAACGCGATATTGAACAAGAATGCGGCTTACATATACCTAACGAATTACAAGTAAAAGGATATACAGAAATTTTTACTGATTCTGATTACAATGACAAAGAAATTTGGTTTATAGGTGAATTAGATTAAACAAAAAAGGCGTTTTCCAGTATAGAAAACACCTTTTTCTTCTAATCCTTTTTATTCATACAAGCACTTACAATCATTCCTAAGCAGCCACCTACAATCGCTGGAATAATCCATCCTACTCCTTCTGTATATAAAGGAATGTGTTCTAATATAGATGTCCATTTTGAAAGTAGCACGTTACGATTTAAAATATCTATTCCACTAAACACCGCTACTAGTCCAATAGTCACTGGATATATATACGTATACTTACCGATATACTTATGAAATAGTCCTAAAATAATAAGTGTTAAAGCAATCGGATAAATAAACCCAAGAATAGGGACTGATACTTTTAAAATTTGTGTTAATCCTAAATTAGCAAGAATCATACTAACAACACTTAAAGCAAAAGCCCACACTTTATAAGAGACTCTTGGAAATACTTCTGTAAAAAACTGACTACAAGATGTAACAAGTCCAATCGATACACACAAACAAGCAACTGTAAAAATAATTCCTAATAATATCATACCGCTCTGTCCAAATAATATAGTCATCACATGAGCTAATACTTGTGCACCATTATCAAATTTTCCAAGTGAGCCACTTATTGATCCGACATATCCGAGAATAACGTAAATAAGAGATAATAATAGCCCAGCACCGATACCTGCCATGCTCATATACTTTGCTATGTCTTTTTCATCTTGTACTCCTTTTACACGTAAAGCATTTGCCACAACAATTCCAAAGATTAACGCTGCTAAAGCATCCATCGTTAAATACCCATCTAAAAACCCTTGAAATACCGGAGTATTTCCATAGTTCCCCACTGGTACTTGAACATCTCCTACTGGTGTAATCATACTCTTTATAAAAATAAGGGCAATCATACATAACAATAAAGGTGTTAATAGTTTCCCAAACAGCCCCATCAATTTTGATGGTGATAAACTTAGCCAATATACAATGCTAAAAAAGATGACTGTATAGATAAGTAGCAACACACTACCGGAATCAGGAAATAATTGACCTGGTCCCATTTCAAAAGCTAAACTTCCTGCACGTGGTATACCAAGCCCAGGACCGATAAACAAATAAATTAAACAAGGAAAAATAATTGCAAAAGAGGAATGTACACGATTTGCTAGTCCTTGGAAACTTCCGGCCTTAGCGATTGCTATTACACCTAATATCGGAAGTCCAGTTGCTGATATGATAAAGCCCAACAATGCAATCCATACATGATTCCCCGCTTCATATCCAAGGAAAGGTGGAAAAATAAGATTTCCAGCTCCAAAAAACATGGAAAATAACATCAGGCTCATAAGCAAAATTTCTTTTTTCTGTAATGATTTCATTTCTTTCTCCTTCTTTACTTTCATATAAAGTGGAATCCTTTTCACCCTATATACATTTTGTTTGTTCCACATATAAATTGCGGCTACGCCTAACAAAAGATGATTCGCACTCATCTTCTCTCTTTGCCTTCACTTAGCATGAGACAGGAAAAGGATCTGACTGCTTCTATCCATGAACAAATGCTCTCTCCCATTTAAAAAAAGAGGTATATAACTCGATTTTGATTTTCCAACATATCAGTTGCGGCTTTGAAAACAAAAGCAGACCTCCACTCGTTTTCTCCTTTTGTTTTCCATGGCATGGGGCTAAAAAAGGCCCTAACCGCTTCTATACATAGTCGGATGCTCTCTTCCATCTAAAAAGAAAGGTTTTACATTGTTTTTCAATTTTCGCTTATACGCTAAAACAAACATAGTCCATAGTCTACCACAAAAGAAATCCCCATTCTATATCCACTCTGTTTTCCAATTCCTTCTGAAAAATCAACCTTTATTGACATGTAATAGTTAATAAAGTAAACTATTACATATACAAAACTATTAACTTTGTTTTTGTTTGTGTCAGGAGGAAACTGAAATGGAATCAACGATACAACTTGAGAAAAAACAACAACGAAACAAGAAACATCCTCCAGGTTTATACCTACTCTTCTTCACAGAAATGTGGGAACGATTTAGTTACTATGGATTACGAGGATTATTAACACTATACTTAACAACAGCTTTAGTAAGCGGTGGTCTTGGATTTAGTCCCGGGTGGGCACTTTCTATCTATGGCTTTTACACTGGAGCGTGTTACTTTACTCCAATGATTGGTGGATACTTAACTGACCGATTTCTTGGAAGACGTTTAGCTATCACGATAGGTGGCGTGACAATGGCAATCGGTAACCTTACGCTATTTGCCCTGCAAAACCAAATCGGCCTATACCTTGGACTCGCGCTTATTATTATTGGTAATGGTTTCTTCAAACCAAATATTTCTACACTTGTTGGACAACTGTATGAAGAAAATGACCCAAAACGTGATAGTGCATTTACCATTTTCTATATGGGTATTAACGTCGGTTCATTTTTAGCTCCACTCGTTTGCGGATTTTTATCAGAAAATTTATTCAAAACAACAGTAGATGGCGTTGTTCATTATGGCTTCCGTTACGGATTCTTAGCTGCCTCAATCGGTATGATTATTGGACAAATTTTATTTACAACATTGTCTAATCGCTACCTTGGTGATATCGGTAAAAAACCAACAATAGATTTACAAGCGGCATCAGGGAAACAAACAGCTGGTAATACACCACTCACAAAAAAAGAAAAACAACATACAGCAGTTATCGTTATTCTAACTTGCTTCGTCGTCTTCTTTTGGGCTGGTTTTGAACAAGCTGGTAGCTCGCTAACGTTATATACAAACAAGTTTGTTGATCGTTCTGTGTTCGGATGGGAAATCCCAACATCTTGGTTCCAATCAGTCAATCCACTATTTATCATTTTGCTTGCTCCCGCTATTTCAGCACTATGGGCTAAGCTGGCTACAACAAAACGTGGAGATTTAAAAATCCCAACAAAAATGGGACTCGGTATGATTTTACTCGGAATCGGTTATATCGTTCTTGTTATCGCTACATTAAAAACAGGTAGTGATGAACACAACATTATAGAGCAAGCAAACCTACTATTTATTGTCTTTACTTACCTTTTCCACACATTAGGTGAATTGTTCTTATCACCTGTTGGATTATCAATGGTCAGTTCCCTTGCACCAGTAAAACTCGCTTCATTACTGATGGGCGTTTGGCTCGCTAGTTCAGGAGTCGCCAACATTTTAGGTGGTCAACTCGCTAGTTTTACAACTTCACTTGGATATTCAGAAGTATTCACAGTTATAGGAGCAGTCGCTATTGTTTTAGGATGTGTTTTATTACTGCTTTCTAAAAAACTGGTAAAATGGATGGACTAAAAAAGCTGAGGGATTAGATTACTCCCTCAGCTTTTTTTCTTCGCTTTTACAAACTCCCCAGTAACAACAAAACGCTTCGAGTTATCAGATACAGACACACATGTAATAAGTGTAACTTCTGTTTTCCCGTGATCTTCTACTACTTCCCATTTATCAGGTGTTACTTCTGACACATTCGTAACAACGTACTCATACTCATTTTTATTATCATATAAATAGATTTTATCGTTCTTTTTTAACGAAGATACATCGCTAAACAAAACACCTTTTTTTGACATGTTATGTCCTGCCAATGCATAATTTTCTTTTCCCATCTCTTGCTTCTCTTTTACAGTTGCTGCTCCTGATAATAAATTCTTCTCGGTAGAAGCATTTAAAATAGGTAATTTCAATGAAATACTTGGAATCTCAATACGACCAATTACTTGTGTTTTATCTAATGATGCATTCGCTACCTCTGATAAATCAGGTTGGTCAATTTTAGATGCGTCTACAAATTTCGTATCCTGTTTTTGATATTCCATCTTCTGAACAGCTTGTACATTTTCTGTTTGCTTCTTCTCTGCCATATATCCGTCATAAAATGGCTTACCAATTAAAATGCCACCTACAACAAATAAAAGAACTGCTAGTATACTATATATTCTCTTCTTATTCATACATAATTCCTTCCCTTTACAAAATCTTACTTCTATATAAGATGATAAAGTAAGATGACTATATGTACAAGTGCGAGACGAAAAGGAAAAGAAATTTATTTACTGATACGGTAAAAACTTAACACTCCATCTGCTTCATCCGCACTTACAAACAAATCTCGACCGTTTACTTTATAAATTCCTTCTGGTGCTGCCCCAGCTGATGGGGCAAGTCCAATATAAACCGGGAACATCGGAATTGTTATATCAAAAAACAATACAGCATTCGCCCTTTCAGCAGCCACTGCTAAAATAGGATTTCCTTTTATCATACCAGTCGCTACATTTTCCACTTCACTTCCGCGATTCTCACTTCTGCTATCAGGATATAAACCAACAGCCGCTACTTTTTCATCAATAAGATTCATACTATCGTATACAAGAGACCCAGCCTGACTCCATACAGAAATGTTTCTCCCTCCTGATTTCACGCCATCTTTAAATTCATTTTTACCAAGATCCCCTTCATTAGCAGTAATGAGAAATCGCCCAGACGGGTCCCATGTCACACCATCTGGTTCTAGGCGTGCAGTCATCTCATCTTGAAAAGATACGGTACCATCCTTTTTTAAATCTGCTTTATGTGTTGTGATGCCAAGACCAAATATATTTTCAATTCGTTTTTCTACAATATTTACAATTGCTACCGTATTATTTTCTTGTAATGTAACAGCTGCTTTATCTCCTTTTGGGCTAATCGCTACATACTCCGGCTGCGGATCATGCTTATAGATTGCTCCATTACTAATGTTACTCATATGGATTGGAAGCTCAATATGTTCCCCGCGCATGACATCACCGTCAGGAAATGTAATCATAGAAATACTTCCTGGTCGTTTTGTTTTTTTCATATTCACTTCATTTTCATCATTTGGATCGTTTTCTTCATCTTCATTACAAATAATAAGTGTTCTTCCATCTGCTGTTAACGCTACTGAATCTGGTCCTACACCTACTTCATACGTTTTTACAACTCTCTGCGCTGCTAAATCCACTACCGCCACTTGTCCCTTATTTGCATAATATAAGTTATCTCCAGTTCGAAAAGCAGCCAATGCGTACTTTCCGTCTGGTGTAACCGTTACACTCGTTACTTCTGCTTCTGAATGAATTTCTTTAAAACTCACATTTCCCAATACTTTTATATTCTCTAAATCTGCAATTGATAGAATCTGAATTTGTCCTAAATCAGCTTCCGTAACAACAAGTGTATTCCCATCAGGTGTTGATGCTGTAATTTCAGCCTTCCCATTTGGCATTTGAAATGAGGCGATTCGATTAACCTTTGTATCCTTATGTTTTTTACCAATAAAGTCCGTCACCATCTGTTCCACTTTCCCGCGATACGCTGGGTTAGATATACTCCCCTTTGGTAACGTATCTATTTTATTCACAACCTTTTGTGCTTCCTTGTCTATTCTTTCTGCACTCACATCATTTCCTGTCCATAATACACTTGCAATCATCCCACCGTATAAGAACGCCTTTTTCATTTCCCCACTCCCTTTATTCGATACGTCCAATTTCTATCATAAAAAATATTTGTAAATCTTCACTTCGACACACATTAATTTTTTGTAAAAAATAGAATGTTTATTACAAAAAAAGACGTGCACGCGGCACGTCTTCAAGCAAATTTATTTCGATAAAGTGAAATATGGAATACAGTCATTTGTATAAAGAAGATTAAAAACACAACATATAATGGGTACGCAGGAATATACGGGGTTACAATCGGATATATAACAAGCAATGCAGCTGCAGTCGGCATAACATACCAAAGCGCCATAAAAGTCGTACGACATGCTTTTGCTGTAATGATTTCTTCCCGCTCATCATCTTGTGGAAATAACAAGGGAAACATCCAAAAAGATAATTTCTTATATTTCTTCTTTTGAACTTTATAAAAAATAGTTGATACAACAGCTACAATTAATAACAATAAAAACGGTGTGATGCTCATCGATATTTCAAATGGCACTTTCTCTGTTTGAATAATATTTGCAAATTCCACCTCAAAATAATAGAGTTCAATAAATGCCCAGCTAGCTAATCCGATAAATAACACATTCACCACATAAGACAAAATGATTCTATTCACCTTTTTCTCCCTCCTTATTTAAAACAAACACATCCTCCATCTTCAAACCAAACACATCACAAATCGTTAGCGCTAATAACAACGATGGAACGTAATCTCCTTTTTCAATTGCTGCAATCGTTTGCCTTGTTACGCCAACTTTTTGAGCTAATACGCTCTGCGTAAAGTTAAAACGGGCTCTTAGCTCCTTCACTCTATTGCAAATGGTCAATTTTACCACCTCTCACCATCATTGTATGCTAAGCTTTACAAAATGTAAACTTAACTTAACATTTATTTCGTAAAAAAATCCAACTTTACCAGATGTAAAGTTGGATTTGATTTTAATTTAAAATTGTAACTTTAACCGTTCTGCGTCCCCAAGCACTAGAAGAAGCTTTATCTGGCATTAATACATCAATTCTATGACCTTTAATATCTCCGCCAGTATCCCCGGCAATTGCTTCACCGTATCCTTCAACAAATACACGAGATCCCAATGGAATAACCGCATCATCTACAGCAATTAATTTCATTCCTGGGTTTGCAGTTAAGTTATGACCCAATTTAGATTTTACAGTTTCACCTGGCTTATTTCCATTTTCAGAAGGATCAGCTGTATAAGCAGTTGCCAATACATAAATTTCACGCCCACCTTTAGCCGGTTTTGGCTCTGGCTGAGGAGTAGATGGTGTTTTTCCACTTTCAGCTTGCTTAGGCGCTGGTGCTGTTTGCTTAGCCGCGTCTGCTATTGCTTTTGCTTCTGCTTCTTTCGCAGCTTTTGCTTCTGCTTCTGCTTTTGCTTGAGCTTCCGCTGCTAATCTTGCAGCTTCTTGCTCACGAGCAATTGTTTCTTGTACTTCTTTCATACTTGATTCAATTTTTGTTTTTTCTTGTTCAGCTAAATTAATTTGACTTGCAATTTGATTATATTTTGCTTGCACAGCTTGTAAGTTTTCTTGACGCTTTTTCAAGTTTTCTTGTAAATCCGCTTGTGCTTTTGCTAATTTTTGTTTGTCTACTACTAAAGACGCTTCTTTTTCGTCAATTGCTTTTTTGTCTTCTTCAATTTGACGAAGATCTTGTTCTTGCAGACGTAAAATCTCTTTATCTGCATCTAGGATTGTAGATACTGCATTCATACGTTGTAAGAAATCAGCAAAATTCTTTGATTCTACTACAACTTCTACTACTAAACTCGTATTTGAGCTATTTTGAACAGAAACCATACGTTTTTTCATAATATCTTTACGAGCAAGTACTTTATCCTCTAAAACGATAATCTCTTGCTTTTTCTGTTCAATTTGCTTATGCGTTTCATCGATTTTACTTTGAATAGCAGCTTGGTCCTCTTTGTTTTTTGTAATTGTATTATTTAAATTATGTAGTTCACTTTCAATACCTTGTATTTCTTTATTAACAGCTTGCTTCTCTTGTTCTTTTTGCTGAATATCATTGTTATTCTGCTGCAATTGCTGTTGCATGTTGTCCAGTTTCTCGTCGTTTGACTCAGCTTTTACAGCGACTGTACTAGAAAGACCAATAATTCCTGCTAATACTAGACTACTGATTCGCTTAAAATAGTTCATAATCCGACTCCCTTCTCATACAGTTATACATGATTTGTTTTACAGTTTGTTTACAAACTCATTAAATACACTTTATTTTTCATGACAAAAAAATGAAAACAACCCATAAAATGTAATGAACTCTTAACTTTTAACAACTGATTTTCATACAAATCTTACAAAATGTAAATTCGTATATTAGAAACAAAAGATTACACGACATTAAAAATATTGTCAAATCCTGTAGAAACCTTACTGATACAAAATTAGTCTGTTGACAACATATGACAACCTTCTACAAATTATATAAATCCAAATTGAAAAACCATCATAAAACCTTTCTTTTTGGGCGGAAGAGAGCATCAAGCCATGCATAGAAGCAGTCAAATTCTTCCCTTGCCCCATACCAATCTAAAAAAGAAAAAAAATAAGTGCAGATCACTTTTTTATTCTTCGTAACAGTGACTTATATATTGAAAAATCGAAATAGATTTATATGGTTTAACTCTCATTTTCCCTTACATTTGATGGCGAAAGGGAATTTAAAATATTTCTCTTTTTATTGTGTCATCGTGGGGGTACTCACTATTATTTTCCTATAAAGCTGAAAGAGTTGTCCTACTAAATAGGGCGCTCTTTTTTATAAAAAATTTGTTGTCTTCCTTTTATTTACTTTAAATTTTCAGAATAGTATAATATTAAATGTATCCTACATTATAAAAATGAATTACGAGCATGATAAATCTACGTTAAAGATACCTCCATAACCTCGTAAGCATAATAGGAGGATTGCACATGTTGTGACTGAAACAGGATATTCAATTTAATTTACTACTACAAATACAAAAGGGGTGCAATCATGTTTATTGTTACAAAACTTATTCATATTAAATTCGGCTATGAAGAACAAATTATTCGTTCTCTACAAGAATACTATCCAAACTCCGGTACATATGGGTTTATTAATCTAGAATTTTCTCGCATGAAACGTACTGAGCATGGGAATGAATATATGATTCGTATATTATGGAAAACACAGCAAGATTATCATGAGTGGATTTCTCAAAAACAGGAAACTACAACGATGCCATGGAAACAAAAATTCAAAAGCTATATTCTCTCATCAAAATCCCATGCTACGCACGTTAAATATTTACACTAAAAGAGCCTTCTGCAAATTTGCAGTAAGGCTCTTCTTCATCCCTCTTTCCTATCGAAACAACTCGGTCTCTAAAAAATAAAATTTGATTTTACATTTTATTAAAGCTATAATAGATTCCGAATTTTTTCGAAAGGAGCCACATTTTGACAGCTTATTTATTTCCAATTAAAACAGCATTTATTCTATTCCCCTTTTTAGCAATGATTCTATTGATTCCATTTTTAATATTTAATTACAGAAAATATGGCTATTTAAATAAATGGCGTTCATTTATTTTATATTCTTTACTGCTTTACTTGTTAAACGCTTATTTTCTTGTCATCTTACCGCTGCCACAAACCTATGATACATGTAGCTTGCAGCCAGCTAATACACAGCACGTTCAGCTTGTACCGTTTTATTTCATTCAAGAAATCAGCAACCATACAGCAGCAGTATTAGCCAAACCAGCTACCTATTTCTATTTATTAAAAGAATCTGCTTTTTTACAAGTCGCATTCAATGCACTATTAACGATTCCAATCGGCATATATTTACGTTACTATTTCCGCCTTGGTTTTTTACAAACAATCTTCTTTTCACTTTGTCTCTCACTATTTTTTGAGATAACACAAGTGACTGGATTATACGGTATATACAATTGCGCATATCGTTTATTTGATGTCGATGATTTATTTTTAAATACACTTGGGGGAGCAATTGGTTATTTCATCGCACCGATATTCACGTACTTCCTTCCTAAATCAAATGAATTAGATGCACATGTCGATTTAGCTACGAAACCAGTTGGATTTATTCGTCGTCTTATCGCACTGCAAATTGATTGGATTTTCTTATCTATTGTTGTGCCAGTTATAAAAAATAAAGGGAATTCTATTTTCATTTCTAGTATCCAGTCTTATACCAATCTATATGAACTTATTTTCACCCTATGTGCGGTCTTCATTTATTTCATCGTCATTCCGTATTTGACGAACGGAAAAACAATTGGTAAAGCGTTGCTTCGTATTCATATAAAAGGTAAAAATGAGCGAATTACCATTAAAGAATTATTTATTCGTTACGGCCTGTTCTATTTTGTTTTAGGTGGAATGAACTATATTCTCTCTAGTAGTTCCATATTGAATCAGACTAATCCATTAACTATGCTCATTATATTACTGTTTATGTTCTCAATTAATGGTCTCTTCATTATACATGTCCTATTACATGTATTTAGTCGAGATAAATTATTATTTTATGAGCATATAAGCCATACAAGAAATGCAATTACACTCCAAAAAGCTGACAAATAATTGTCAGCTTTTTTCTGAAATAGAAAACATTCTTGACAAATACGGATTTAAAAACACTCCCATTGGATCTACCTTTTCTCTAACTTCCAAGAAAGAGTTTAGCTTTGGATAAACACATTGTAATGGTTCATATCGCATTGTATGCATTTTCCCCCAATGTGGACGCCCTTCGTACTTTTGAAAAATATGTTCTATTGCTGTAAAGTACGCAGCATATTTCATTCCTTTATACATATGCACAGCGATATACGCTGAATCTCTTCTATAAGCAGGACTTATCCATATATCATCTCCCTTTACATAACGACATTCAATTGGAAAATGAACTTGGAATTTCTTCTTTTCAATGAGGTTGTAAATTTCCCCTACTACCTCTTTCATATACTGCGCTGGGACACTATACTCCATTTCATAAAAACGAACATTACGAGATGTAGCAAATATTTGATAACTTGGACCAATTGTTTTCGCACTCGGCACTGCCTTTGCTGACAGTCTACTAACTCCTTTACTTATAGAAGGAATCCACTTGCATCCTTTAGACAATAATGAAAAAGCTATATTTTCAAGTAGTTCTGTCTTGATCTTATGCCACTTTAAATCTATCCCTTTCTCTGCTGTTTCATTTGTAATTTTCACTTGGACATCATCTGAATACGGAAACACAAAAAATTCAAAATGACGATGTTGCTTATATTTCTCTAGTTTGTTTATTACAGTAGAAAACGATTCCTTTCTGCTTTCATAGATAAGTGAATAAGCTGGAATGACTTTTAATTTAACTTTTACAATGATTCCCAGCATACCAAGAGATAACTGAAATGCCTTCCAAAATTCAGGATTCTCTTTCTCAGAACAAACAATAATTTCTCCAGATGCCAGCACAGCTGTAACTTCTACTACTTGTGTTGCCAAACTACCAAATTGAATACCTGTTCCATGCGTTCCTGTACTAATTGCTCCTGCAATAGATTGCGAATCAATATCTCCTAAATTTTCCTGCGCGTATCCTTTGTCTTCCAGCAGTTTTCCTAAGTTATATAACTTTGTTCCGCCCCATACTTCTACTATGAATGATTGTGAATCCACGTCTACTATCCCTTGTAGCTCATCTAAAGAAATTAGAATTTCCTCTGTTTGAACAAGAGGTGTAAAGGAGTGTCCTGATCCAACAACACGAATTCTCTTTCCCTGTTCCTTTGCAAACTTTACTACTTCTATCACATCTTGTATATTTTTTGGATACATCGTATATTGTGGATTCCCTTCTACATTCCCTGCCCAATTTCTCCATTTCTGCCCTTTTACAGAAAGCATTGGCCATCCCCCCGGTATGTTGAATACTCCCCTATCACTTTGTTACCTACAATACGATGTAACGATGAGAAACGCTCACATAGTTCTCCGGCTTTACTATGCCGAAATAACATGCCATCCCCAACCGTTAGATGTTCTGAACCATCATAATAAACGGGCGTTTGTACTTCTCCAGCTCCCTCTAAAGCTAACAACTTTGCCCCACTTGGCTCCCAAATCTCAGGCTGTTTGTCTTTCCCAACTGCTCCTGAAGCCATATATCCGCCACCGAGGCAAGTATATATATGTTGGCTTGGTTGTCTAACAATCGGCAACGCAAAGCCAACAGCTGGTTCAAATCTAATATCTTTATAGTAATCAAAGAGCTTGGGGGAGTAAAAAGCAGAACCTATTGTAATCTCTGTAACGGATTCATCTTGCATTGTCGTTTTTATACTTCCTGTGCCTCCTCCATTTACAAAACGAAGTGTAATTCCTTGTTCTTGCAATGCTCGTACAACGCTCTGTCTACGTTCCATCACTTCAAATACAGATTTTCTCTTTAAATAAGAAACTATTTTATTTTTAAAACCTTGCTTTGGTACATCGTCCCCAACTCCTGCAATCTGTGCCTCATAGCCCATTACACCGTCTATTTGTAAAACGGAAGATTGAATTGCTTTTTCAATAACGTTTAAAGCCTCAGAGGTAGTACGTATAGGAGAACGTCTAACACCAAAATGAAACTGAAAAAAATGACTACTCATATCGATATCAATACAAATTCGAAAGCGTCCACCTGTTTCTATTGCAATTTTCTCTAAATAAGCAATATGTTCTATGCAATCTACCATACAAGTGATTATAAATCCTTGTTTTGTAAGCAAACTAATTTCTTGAAGTGCTTGTTCATCATGTACAGGATATCCAAGCAACAAATCATTAAATCCTTGTTTTATTAAGAATATTACTTCTCGTGGTGAAAAACACATAATGCCTTGAAAACAACTATTAGAGGCTAAAATTTTCTTCATCACTGGAACAGATCGTAACGATTTACTAGCAATACGAACTTTCTTTCCTCCGCACAATTGAACAATTGACTCAATATTTCTTTCTAACGCTTCTTCATCAAGAAATGCGCATGGTAAGGGAACCTTTTGAAATATGTTACGCTCCACATTGTTCTCTCCCCTTCTATATATATGTCTTATACATATTGGAAAGAAACTATCATTTTCCTGTGTCTAAACAAAAAAAGTTTCTTCTTTACGAAGAAACTTTTTAACTATTTCAATAGAAGTGATTGCCTGTACTGGATCATGAATCATTATACGTATATGTTTTTTAACTAAGAAGTAACCAAGCGTTCTAGCGATTTACATACGTATCAAACCAAAGCTGAATATATCCCGCTGTGACACGCTGCGCTTCTACTAAACGTTTTCCTGTTGTTAGTGTAACTTCTGCACGCCATTTATCTGCATATTCTTGTGAAACTGCCGCTCTTACGAACCAATCTTTTGTAGTGCCATTTACAATACCAGCATAATCTTGCTTAGCAGCTACAGCCGCTCCATGAATCCAGTCTTCAGGATTTACTCCTTTCCAATTCCAATATCCATTTCCATCAGCCACTTTATAATTATTTTTTATTGTATCTACAAAATTTTCATATTTGGAGTGGAAACCTTGTGGATAAGAAAGATTTGTAAAGTTTGCTGCATGCATTGGTTGATTGACATCTCCTAAGTAATGAAGCGATAAGCCTAAATAGAAGAATGCTTGTTTTATTTCTTGCTTTTGATAGGCTTCACCAGCAAGTTTAAAATATTTAGCCCTAGTTTCTTTTGCCTGCTTAGCAAAAGGTATATATGTCTTCCCTGTATCAGGATCGTAGAAATGAGAAGCAAATGTACTGTTATCATAGTAAGGGTTTTCATAATCAGCAGCATAAATACCATTCTCTAACTCTGTACGCCATTCATTTAATAATGCAACTTGATCTTGTTTTACAATCGTTGTATTACGAGACATAATATCAATTGCACGATTGACAATCCATAAATGGGAGTTTACACCTTCTGCATGTTTATCTTCAGCAGACCAATATTGAATTACTCTTACCTTATTTCCGCCCTCATTTTCATGGGCAAATGCTACACTTTGCAATGGTGCTACTAATGTAATAGCTGCTGCTAAGGCTAATACTTTCTTTTTCATATGAAAACCTCCGTTTATATTTAATTTACTTGGAATATGTAATTCAAATCATATGGTTAACCTACGATTAGAATATCCCACCTTTCTACTCATTTCTATTGAAAAAATAAATCATACGAATATTCACATTATTATAATTCTATGGATAATATGTTTCATTTGCATTATAGTAAACGAATATTAAATTCCTGCAAAGAAACAGCTAAAATATTGTAAAAAATAGAAGCAATCAGGTGCATATCCTGATTGCTTCTATTTTTTCTTTCGCCCTGATAATATACTTGATAATTGAACATTTACTGCTAGCTTATGAATAAATCCAAACACTAAACCAATTCCAATGAAAATATAGAAAATCGTAAAGATTTTTCCAAAGTCTGTTTGCGGGCTAAAATCTCCATAGCCAACTGTCGTTAATGTAACAACGCTAAAATATAATGCATCAATCGTGCGTAATCCTTCTACCGTACTGTAAAAAATAGTCCCTGATAGTAACGTTATAATCGTTAATACAAATAACACTTGAAATTCTTTATCTTTCCACACTCTTGAACAAGCTTTTAGCATTCGTTTCAAAGTTAGTAAAAATGAAACCATGTAACTCTCCCTTCCTACTTAAACAATTTAGTCAAAGGAAAGTCTATCACCTTTCTATCCACAAAAAAAGTAGCCTTCTTCTATTTCTAGAAAAAGACTACTTTCTTCTATATTATATATTATTTAGGTGAAACAAGAATTTTCACTTGTTTTTTATCTTTTACAAGCGCTTCAAATCCTTCTTCTACAACTTGATCCACTGTAATTTTTTTCGTAATTAATTTCTCTGCTTGAATTTGACCAGAGCTAATTAATTTAATAACAGATGGGAAGATGTGACGGTATCCAAGAATACCTACAACTTCTTTTTCTTTTAATACTAAGTTGTTTGGAGTAATTGTCGCATCTTTTTCCCAGACACTGACGATTACAGTTTGTCCTTCAAAGCTTGTGCTTTCAATTGCTTGACGAAGTACAACTTCAACTCCTGTTACTTCGAAGCTAATATTTACGCCTAAACCGTTTGTTAAGTTACGGATTTCTGCTACCACATCTTGCTCTGCTGGATTTAATACGTAATCAGCACCTGCTAATTTTGCTAACTCTTGACGTTCTTTAGAAAGTTCAACTGCGATAACAGGTGTTGCACCTGCAGCTTTAGCAGCTTGGATAACAAGAAGTCCGATTGGTCCACAGCCAAATACAGCTACAGCTTCGCCTTCTTTTAACTTACTTTGACGCACTGCATGAACTGCAACTGCTGCTGGTTCTACAAGTGCACCTTGTTCATAAGTCATTTCATCTGGGATATGGTGAACCATATCTGCTGGTACTACAGTATATTCAGAGAAGCCACCGCCATCTCCACCAAGACCGTGGAAAACAAGTTGTTCACAAACGTTATAATGACCATGTTTACAAGCTTCACATTTACCACAAGAATAAATAGGTTCTACAACAACGCGGTCCCCTACTTTATGATTCGTAACACCTTCACCGATTTCAACAACTTCACCACTAAACTCGTGACCTAAAATAACAGGTGCTTTCACGTGTGTTAGTGGATGTTCTTCTGTTGGAATAAAAATAGGTCCTGCTAAATATTCATGTAAATCTGTTCCACAAATACCACACCATTTAACTTTGATCTTCACTGCTCCTGATCGTACAGCTGGTTCTGGAACTTCTTCTACTCTTACATCACGTTGATTATGCCAAAGTAATGCTTTCATTTTATGCATCCCTCTCTATGTATATATACTTAACCTGGTGAAGTTTACCAATCTATTATAGTACTCTTATCCATATATTTCAAAAAACCAATCTGGATTTCACTAAATTTTAACAAAAAAAAGTTCACTTTTTTGTTACTTTGTACTTTTTTCCACATCTGTTAATTCAATTTCATTGCAGGCGAAATTCGCATTATGCCATAATAGCAGAGGAGAGGTGAACATCGCTTGAAATATTTCATTTATTTTATTGTTATCGTAGCGTTTTTAGATACATTTTCACAATTACCAATTATGAGTACTTACGCGCAAAGCCTCGGGGGAACTCCTCTTATTATCGGTCTCGTTGTAGGGATGTACTCGTTTGCCAATATGATTGGCAATATTATCGCAGGTGCATCTGTTGATAAATTTGGCGCAAAGAAAGTACTCTATATGAGTATGGGAATTACGAGTCTCATAGTGTTATTGTATACTGTTGTTCAAAGCGGCGAGCAATTACTCATCGTTCGCTTTTTACACGGATTTAGTGATGGCTTCTTAATCCCTGCAGCCTTTACTTTCCTATCTAAACAAACGAAATCTACAAAACAAGGAAAAGCAATGGCACTATCTGGTGCCGCTGTCGGAACAGCAGCTATCGTTGGCCCTGCTTTCAGTGGAATTATGAAAGCAACCGCAGGTGTAGAGTGGGTCTTTGTTACGATTTCTATCTTAATGGTATTCGGAACAATCGTATCCCTGTTCTTATTACCAACCAATGTGACTAGAAAAGACACATCACGGACGCAAATGATGAACAAAGAAGATATGATAGGATTACTAAAATCCGAACCATTATTACAAGCATATATTGGCGCTTTTACATTAATGTTTTCACAAGGAATCGTCACATATATGTTACCGGTAAAAGTAGAAGCACTAGCACTCAAAGCATCTACAACAGGCATGATGCTAAGTGTATTTGGGATTACTGCCATCCTCTTCTTCTTACTGCCAACAAATCGTATTTATGATCGCTTTGACCGTTCAAAAATGATGCTAATTGGTATTGCAGTCATGGCACTTGCCTTATCATTACTTGGTATATTTACAACAAAAGGTATGCTCTTTGTTGTTATGATGATTTACGGAATTGGATTCGCCATCCTCTTCCCATCTATTAATGCTTTACTCGTTGAAAATACAACTGAGGATAAACGCGGGAAAGCATTCGGATTATTTTACGCATTCTTTTCATTAGGCGTTGTCGCTGGATCCTTCACAGTTGGAGCAATCGGGGCATCACCGAGCGTAAGCTTTGTAATTGGAACAGCATTTTTACTAACATTTGCTTCTATGATTTATGTGAGAGGAAAAACAAAAGAGACAATGATGAATTAGCTCATCATTGTCTCTTTTCAATCAAATCTTTACTATAAAACCTCAACATATGAAGGATTAGCAGTTATATAGTTTCCTGATTTTAGCTTATACATTTTTGAACCATTTACAGTTAACGTTGCCACAACAGTGAATACATCACCTTTTTTCACAGTACCAGCCTTTGCATTCCAATCAGGTTGATTATAATAATATAATTCTTCTGTTTTCACACGAATTAAGAATGTTTTCTTCTGTAATCCAAATGCCTTTACTAAACCATTTACATGCCCTCTTGCAAGTTGTTCTCTAAATGTTGCATTACCTAATTTTTGAGCATCTTCTGCTCGATCAATAAACCCATTTTCAGTTAATACTGCTGGCATATTCGTTTCTCTTAACACATGAAAATTATTTGTTTTGATCCCTCTATCATCAAGGTCAGTTGTTTTCATAATTTCCTGATGAATTATATTCTGGTAAGTCGTAGTTGGTGCTCCTGCATTTGGATAACTATAATCTTCATAACCAGAGCCACCACCACTGTTAATATGTACAGATAAGAAGAAATTTGCTCCCCAATTATTTGCATCAGTTGTTCGCTGTGTTAGGGTAGGATATACATCACTTGTACGACTCATTTTAATTTCATGACCTGTATACTCTGCATTTAAAATGTTACGAATACGTAATGCGATATCTAATGTTAAATCCTTTTCTCGTAAACTATTTCCAACCGCTCCTGTATCTGTTCCCCCATGACCTGGATCAAGATAAATCTTAACTGTCTCCGCACTTGCATGTGCAGTTGGTATAGCAAAATACATACATGCTACACATAATAAAACAATACTACTTTTCACAAAAGCTGATAATTTTTTCAATGCTGTCAATTACTTTACTCTCCCTATATATAACTTTACAAATATTCTCTACATTTCCTTCCTAAAAAAGGATTTCAATTAAACTATTAAACTATCACTATCTTAATTAATTCCTTTGAATTTTACTCAAAATAAAAAACAAAATCAATATATAATTTTGTTTTTTATAAATAATTATTTTTTTAGATTCAAAATCAGTAAAAACTTGAAATATATGTATTTATAAACGACAAAAAAAGGAGTAAACTCTATTTATCTCTATATCAAAAAAATGTATTTTCATTTCATATATTTAAAAATTCCGCTTGTTCTTTTTTACTTTTCAGTAATAATCGTATCCGAATACTACTCATTGTAAATTGCTGAAACACGTCTTTCTTCTATACCAATCATCTTGATACACTCTTCACTCATTTTTCAAAAAAATGTATAAATACCAACTATGTCTCGACAATTTCCTCGGAAATATTCCTTTTCCCTACACCATTTGATAGACTGTATATAGGTAAACAATGTGTATTACACAAAATAAAAAAGTACGTTCTTTCTACGAAGAACGTACTTTTCTATTTTATTACTAATCTATTAACGACGAATCCAAATAGCTCCTGCCGACTTATCATCTGCTTGCCCAACAACTTGGAATTTCAGCCCTAATTGCGGCACTTTTCGTCCCGCATCAGGAATTTGAGTGTTACTGTATACTTTAGAATCATCAAATGTTGCAACACCTGGTAAGCCTGGGTAATTAAATTGTCCACGTGTAAATGAATTTACATTCCACGCCGGTGTTTGATCAAGTGAAAATGCAGCATCTGCAATTTGCAACCCTGTATTACCGTATACTGGTTTTCCATTTAAATTTCCAACAACAGCTTCTGGGTGAGAATCAACAACACCAAGGAAGCCTTCACCAGGATGCCTGCCAACCCAGTTATCTTTAAAACTATCATCTGCATACCAAACAACAAGACCAGTATTATATACTGGACCTCTCCCTACTTTTAACCCTTCATCTGAGCCAGCATAGTTTCTCCACTCTAAATAATAATAATGTGGTTTCTTTTCTGTTCCATCAGAAACGACAAAACCATTTAACTTCATTTTCGCTTGTCCTTCTGCATCATCTGAAAATACCACTTTTCCATCGACTGTTACATTCACATTATCCATTGCAAATCCTTTATATGTTAAAGCAGGATCTGTAATATAATCAAATTTCAATTTCACTTTCTTCCCTTTAAATTGACTTAAATCATATGATTTATCAATCCATTTTCCTTCTGTCGTATCTTGGTCACCTTTTACTACTTTATCGCCTAGTTTATCGATTAATGTTTTTGTTCCATCTTCTGTCACCGCATGCACTTCAATAAAATCACATTCTGCTTCAAGTTC
Source organism: Bacillus cereus group sp. N21 (assembly GCF_016483395.1). Lineage (NCBI taxonomy): Bacteria > Bacillati > Bacillota > Bacilli > Caryophanales > Bacillaceae > Bacillus > Bacillus cereus group sp. N21. Next base: position 140,801 of record NZ_JAEHBX010000004.1, on the reverse strand, counting down.
ATAGTTTGCTTTATAATCAAATTTCGCATTAGCTGCCTTCGTTAAATCAAACAATGGTGTTTCTAATGTTGTATGCATATCATCGCCTCTTGTACTGTAGTATGCATGCTTGCCAAATCCAGTTTTAATTGTTTCAACACTTTTCTCAGGTAAATTTACACGTACAAGACCTGGACGATTGGATTTTGTAACACTTTGATCAATATATGTAGGGAAACCTACTCCACGTTTTATTTTATCGTAATCTACTTCTACAATTTTCGCCCAGTTTCCATCCATATTTTTTTGTAAGAAATCTTTATTTTGCGGTGAAAAACTTGTTGGTTCTGTCCCTGCGATTCTTCCTGTCCAGCTACCACCACTCATTAATGACCATGCTTCCACAGGTGATCCAGCTCCAGTATAGTTCGTATCATATTCATCTGGTAAACCAAGATCATGACCAAATTCATGAGCGAATACGCCAACTGCACCATCCTCAGGCTCAATTGTGTAATCATGTGCAGCAACTTTTCCATCCCAATATGAAACTTTTGACTTTGTCCCTTCAATTGCAACTGGATCTTGTGCTAATTTAGAACGATGTGACCAGATTGCATCATCACCTAATTTACCGCCACCAGCTTCTTGACCAACCCCAGCATGAATGACCATTAAATGATCAATTACACCGTCTGGTTCATTTTGATTTCCATCACCATTTGTATCATAACGATCAAACTGGTCAAATTGAGATAAATCTAATCCTTTCTCTGCTGCTGCTTTTAAGGCTTCTTTCACAAGGTCACGTGCCCCTTTAGGCCCTTTATTATCATGACCAGTCTTACCATCTGCTCCGTAATCTGCTGCTTTCCCAGGAACAGTTAACCATTCTGTTACATAACCATCTGTCGTATAACTACCACCAGACTGCTCTTCATAATATTGTTTAAATGTTTTTACTTTTGAACCATCGAATAACGTGAATGGTTCATTACCGAATAACATTTTTTGATAATGCTCTCTACTAAAGTCGTTCGCATACATATAACCAGGGCTTTGTTCAATATTATTATGTTTATAATCACTAAACTCTACAAGTAGTACAAGTACTTTATCTGTACGAACAGCTCCATTATATGGAGCCTGCTTTGCTGGAGAAGTTGGTACTTTTCCATTTAACTGTTTTTTATTTTGTGAAGGCGTTTGCTCTGAGCTAGCATTTTCTACAGACTTCTTCACTTTTTCCTTTTCTTCCATCTTTTTTTCTTTTACTTTTTTCACGAAATCAGATGCCTCTTTAGCAGGGTCATCCGGAAGAATTTCTTTATTTGGCTGATCACCTTTCTTTTTTTCAATATATTGTTCTACAGCCTTTTGTGTCTCTTCTTTTGATGCTGATCGATCAATCGTTCCACGTTCTTTTAAAGCTTCAGCCAAGCGCTCTTCTTGAATTAAATTGTTATCAATTGGAGTTGTTGAAATACTTCCTTTTGACTGAGATGTTGTTTCCGCATAAGCTACTGATGTACCAAGTGCAAATGTGCAACCAAGCATTGTCGTGATTGCCAAAGATGAAAAAACTTTAAACGGTGTTTTTCTTTTCATTACTATTTCCTCCCTTATTAATTGTAACAAGACTTAAAATTTAGACAATTGATAATATGGAATGCACAATATATATAAGTTCTATAATATAGACCTATCCCCCCTTCTATATACAATAAAAAAGACATAGTTCTATAATCATGGAATAGTAATTATTCCCTTATAGAATCATGCCCTCCAGTCCTCTGGTCAGACCCTGTACTGATTATTTACCTCGTATCAAAAAAACTCACAAAAAAGAGTTATTTATTATATATTAAATAACTTAGATAGAAAATTTAAAAGACAATATGCACAATTGCATGAAAATTCTTTTATTCATTATTTTACAAACAAAAAAACCACCAAGGTTAACGTGATGCTAACCTTGGTAGTTTTTGTTTCCCCCTCATAAACGGGGACCAATCCTTCACAGATGGAAGTTTCACTTTATTTCCCTTGTGTTTTCTCCCAATCAGCTAAGAACTTCTCAATTCCTTGATCTGTTAACGGATGTTTCACTAATGCGCCAATTACGTTTGCCGGAATTGTTGCAATGTGCGCACCGTTTAATGCTGCGTCTGTTACGTGAACGCTATGGCGTACAGATGCTGCGATAATTTCTGTTTTAATGTCATGAATTACAAAGATATCAGCGATTTGGCGAATTAAGTCCATACCATTATGACCGATATCATCTAAACGACCTAAGAATGGAGATACGTACGTTGCACCAGCACGCGCTGCAAGCAATGCTTGTACTGCAGAGAATACTAACGTAACGTTTGTACGAATTCCTAAATCAGAGAATGCTTTTACTGCTTTTAAGCCTTCTTTTGTCATTGGTACTTTTACAACAACGTTTGGAGCAATTTTTGCTAATTCTTTTCCTTCTTCAATCATTTTATCTGATTCTAGGCTAATAACTTCTGCACTTACAGGTCCTGTTACAACGCTGCAAATTTCACGAATACGTTCATGGAAATCTACGCCTTCTTTTGCTACAAGTGATGGATTTGTTGTTACACCTGCTAATACGCCTAAATCATTTGCCTCTTTAATTTCATCAATGTTTGCTGTATCAATAAAAAATTTCATTTGTTTTTCTTCCTTCCTAAATGTAAGTTTATATTTTATTTTTTCTTAATAAGCTCTAATTCAATCGGAATGAATTTTTCCACTTTTTTACCTTGGTTCACTTGTCTTGCTGTTTCCATCGCTTTCTCTCCGATTAATTCTGGTTTTTGCGCAACAGTTGCTGTCATACGTCCGTCATTAACCGCTTTCACAGCATCATCTGTGGCATCAAATCCAACAACAACCACATCTGTTTTTCCAGCAGATTTTAATGCTTCCAGCGCACCTAATGCCATTTCATCATTATGAGCAAACACTGCTTTTATATCATTATTTGCCTGCAATATGTTTTCCATAACTGATAATCCTTTGGCACGGTCAAAGTCTGCGGCTTGCTTTGCAACAACTTTTAGCCCCTTATCGGCAACTTTATGGAATCCTTTCCCACGCTCACGAGCAGCGGATGATCCAGGAATCCCTTCTAACTCAGCAACATTTGCACCTTCACCAACAAGCTCACGAATGTAGTCACCAGCCATGCTTCCACCTTCTACATTATTTGATGCGATGTGTGAAACAACTTTTCCTGAGTTTGCAACGCGGTCTACTGTAATAACAGGGATGTTTGCTGCATTAGCTGCACTTACTGCTGAAGCAACTGCATCTGAATCTGTTGGGTTAATGACAACTACATCAACGCCTTTTTGAATTAAATCCTCAACATCATTCGTTTGCTTCGCCGCATCATTTTGTGCATCAACAGCAATTAACTCAATGCCACTATCTTTCGCCTTCTTTTCTGCCCCTTTTTTCAACGTAACGAAAAATGGATTGTTTAAAGTTGAAATAGAAAATCCAACTTTAATAGTTTTATTTCGACTTTTATCGCTAGAATCCTTCGCCCATTCCGGTGGTTCCATTGAACAACCAGCAGTGATTACCACTATGAGTGCAACGAGTACAAGTAACCATTTTTTCATGAATTGTCCCTCCATTATGCTTCTTTTCGACGATCAATTAATACAGCAAGTAAGATCACAAGCCCTTTTACAACTTGTTGGAAGAAAGAAGATACACCTAATAAATTTAGACCGTTATTTAGTACACCGATAATCAGTACACCAATGAACGTGCCGACAATCCAACCTCTTCCACCAGAAAGACTTGTTCCTCCTAATACAACTGCAGCAATTGCATCTAATTCGTAAGAAGAACCAGCAGTTGGCTGTGCAGAATCTAAGCGTGATGTTAACACGATACCCGCAAGCGCTGCCAGAATTCCAGAAAGACCATAAATCATTACTTTTATTCTTGTTACATTAATACCTGATAATGCCGCTGCTTCTTCATTTCCACCAATTGCAAAAGTACGGCGACCAAACGTTGTCTTGTTTAAAATAAAGTACAATGCAGCAAAAGCAATCATCATCGTTACAGCTGGTACGGGAATACCAAGAAAGTAACCACGGCCAAACATTTGAAACATTAAGTGATCACCAAGGCCAGTGATCGGACGTCCGTCCATATAAACAAGCGTGAGCCCTCGGAAAATGGTCATTGTTGCTAATGTCGCAATAAATGGTGCCACTTTTCCTTTCGCAATGATGATACCGTTTACAATTCCCATTACAAGCCCAGCCAATAATCCAACTGCCATTGCAAGGAACGGATCCATGCCACTTGCCATCATTCCAGCAACAAGTGCACTTGATAATGCTAAAATAGAACCTACCGATAAGTCAATACCCCCAGTTAAAATAACGAAGGTCATTCCAAATGCAATGAGTGCATTAATCGATACTTGGCGTAAAATATTAAATAAATTTGGTATTTCAATAAATGCTGGATTTAATGCTGTAATAACTACAATAATCAGTGCCAATCCAATTAAAGAACCTAGCTGCTGCAATATATTCCCCTTTTTAGCCATAACTTACTCTCCCCCTGTAGCTAATGCCATAATGGACTCTTGTGTTGCTTTATCTTTCTCTAAAATACCGCCTACTTTTCCTTCATGAATAACAAGGACACGATCGCTCATTCCTAAAACTTCTGGAAGTTCGGATGAAACCATAATAACCGCATCCCCCTGCTTTGTAAGCTTGTTCATAATAGAGTAAATTTCTTTTTTTGCTCCAACATCAACGCCCCGTGTTGGTTCATCTAAAATTAACAGCTGCGGATGGATTCCTAGCCATTTTGCAATAACAATCTTTTGTTGATTTCCACCAGAAAGTGATTTGACGGCTTGTTCACCATTTGCCGCTTTTACATTGAGAAGCTTCATCATATTCTCTGTGAACTGTGCTTCTACTCCTTTATCCATCACACTACCTTTTGAGAGATTCCCTAGATTTGGCAATGCTAAATTTTCACGAATAGAAAAATCTAAGACAAGCCCTTCTGATTTTCGATCTTCTGTAATAAAGGCAATTCGCTGCCGTATTGCATCAATTGGACTATCAATTTTCACTTCTTGCCCATTCATAAATATTTGGCCCGAATCTAACGGTTCATGTCCAAATATCGCCTTCATAATATCAGTGCGGCCAGCTCCCATTAATCCAGCGACACCGAGAATTTCACCTTTTCTCACTTGAAACGAAATATTTTCAAACTTCCCTTTTTTCGTTGCGTTACGCATTTCAAAAATAACTTCACCGATCTTCGCATCGCGCTCCGGATAGCGCTCACCGATGCTGCGACCAACCATCATACTCACTACTTCATCAAATGATGTTTCTGGAATTAACCTCGTTCCAACATATTCCCCATCACGTAAAATCGTAATAGCATCACAAATAGAAAAGATTTCTTCCATGCGATGTGAAATGTAGACGAACGATACGCCTTCTTTACGTAATTTATTAATAACCGTAAAGAGTGTTTCAATTTCGCGGTCCGTTAAGGCTGCTGTCGGCTCGTCCATAATAATAACGCTCGCATTTGTCATTAAGGCCTTACCAATTTCAATAATTTGCTGCTGTCCAACTGATAATTCCCCAGCAAGCATAGCCCCTTTTACGTGAAGCCCAAGACTTGCTAATTGTTGCTGCGCTAACCCATTCATTTGCCGTGTACGTAAAATGCCTGTTTTGCCGTACATCAACTCTTTCCCAAGAAACATATTTTCAGCAACTGTTAAGTTCGGTAATATGTTCAGCTCTTGATGAATAAAAGCAATTCCGTATTCCTCAGCTTCTTTTGCGTTTTTAAATGTCCGTTCTTGCTCATCAATCGTGACTTGACCACTATCTTTCGTATATACACCTGTTAAAATTTTCATGAGCGTTGATTTTCCCGCTCCATTTTCCCCCATCAGTGCATGGACTTCTCCTGTTTCAATACTAAACTGTGCGTTTTTTAAAACAGGATTACCATTGAACGCTTTTGAAATATTTTTCATTTCAATACGCATTCTCATCACATCCCTTTATTAAAAAATCACGCCGGCATGTAAAATAACATTCGCATATGGCGTTGCTTCTCCCGTACGAATAACTGCCTTTGTCTGTTTTGTACGTTCTTTAAACTGCTCATGCGATACGTATTCAAAAGCAGCTTCTTTTAAACGTGCTTCAACTTCTCTGTTTACTTCTGCATTATTGATCGTAATCTCTTCTGCTAATGTTAGTTTTTCAACTGCCATGTCGTCTATCACAACTTGTAACACCTCTAGAAACGATGGTTTTCCAAGTTCTACCGCTAAATCAATTCGCTTTACACCATCTGGAATAGGTAAACCACAATCAGCAATCACAATTGTATCCGTATGTCCAAGGGAAGCAAGTACCGCAGCAATTTCACTATTTAATACACCGTGCTTCTTCATCCAACAATCACCTGCACTTCTCTTACCTTTTCTCTTGTTGGCATACCACCTTGTGCCCCTAACTTTGTTACAGAAAGACCACCGGCAATGTTTGCAAAGCGGATTGCTTTTTGTAATGTCTCACCTTCGGAAAGTGCAACCGCTAATGCACCGTTAAAAGTATCACCTGCTCCTGTTGTATCCACTACTTCAACATCAATACTTGGTACATGAACAATCTCTGTACCATTATAGAAACGAACACCTTTCCCACCTTCTGTCATCAGTAACTTATTTGGATATTTCGCAAGTAACTCTTCAATTGGTGACGTAAAATCATCTAATACAATGCGGCATTCATGCTCATTCGGTGTAATATACGTCGCCTTTTCTAAAATATCTACTGGCAATACTTGTGCCGGAGCTGGATTTAACATAACCGGAATTTTGTGTTCTTCACAAATATCAAGAACGTATTCCACTGTTTCTAGCGGAATTTCCAGCTGAAGGACAACCATATCAGCTTTTACAAGAAGATCTTTCGCACGATCAACAATTTGTTCATTCACAAGACGATTTGCTCCTTGTACAACGACAATACTGTTGTCTTCTTCCGCTAAAACAATATGAGCAATTCCTGTCGTTTCATCTGTAACCGGTACCACATAGTCGATAAAAACACGGTCATTCTCTAAATTTTTTCTAACTAGCTTACCATAATCATCATTTCCTACAGCACCTACCATTGCCACATTTGCACCTAATCTAGCTGCGGCAACAGCTTGGTTTGCTCCTTTTCCTCCAGGCACTGTATGAAATGTTTCTCCAATCACTGTTTCTCCTGCTTTTGGTCGCTTTTTTGAAACAGCGACTAAATCCATTGAAATACTGCCGACTACTGCAATGTTTGGCATATATCTCATCTCCTTACTTCGTTGTATTTCGTTCTATAATTTCAATCGGTAAACGATAATGTTCGGTTTCTAATTGATTTCCTTCCATTTGCTCTAGCAATAATTCTGTTGCAATTCGTCCCATTTCATAAATAGGTTGTGCAACTGTTGTAAGAGATGGATACATCATTTCTGTTAAAGAAATACCATCAAATCCAATAATTTGTAAATCATCTGGAATAGAAATTCCTTTTTGTAATGCCGCTTTCACTACCCCAATGGCAATCAAATCATTTCCAGCTACAATGCCATCGATATGCGGATACTCTTCTAACAATTCCATTGCCACACGTTCGCTATCTGCCGGATCAAACGTACTTTCTGCAATCATATAAGAAAGCCCATATTGTGTAATAACATCTACAAAACCTTCAAAACGCTCATTTGCTGTACTCACATCGCGCGGTCCACGAATATGCGCAATATGTTGACACCCTTTTTCTAACAGTAACTTTGTTGCTTCTTGACTTCCCGCATAGTTATCTGCATATACCGTCGGAATACGCTCATTAAACATGCGGTCAATTGCCACAACTGGCACAGACAAGTTCATGTAATTCATACTATTTTGTGGGTTCGTTGCCACAATAAACCCATCAACATTATTTTGTCTGAGCACATCAATATATTGTTTCTCTTTCTCTAAACTTTCATCAGAATTACAAAGTACAACTGTGTATCCTTGCTTATGTGCTACATCCTCTACGGCACGTGCAACTTCTGGAAAGAATGGATTCACGATATTTGGAACAACCAAACCAATTAAGCGAGATTTTTTATTATATAAAGAACGTGCTACTGTACTAGGCTTATAATCCAACAGTTCAATTGCTCGTTCCACTTTTTTTAATGTATCTTCGTGAACATATCCGTTCTTATTTAACACCCTGGAAACGGTCGCAACAGATACTCCTGCTAATTTCGCAACATCTTTAATCGTACTCATTCTCTTCCCTCTCCATTTCATGTAACCGTTTACAGAAGATAATATAACTCATTTACAAAAATACGTCAATCATTTATAACTAAAAAAGATTATATGTTATACACTAAAAAAGCACCACCATAAGGCGATGCTTTTTTCTTATTATGAGAAAGATACGTTTGTATCTTTCTCTTCTACTTCAGTAGCAGGTTCTTCTGCACCTTTTTTACGATTAGAAAGCTTAATTTTTTGTAAGAAGATTGTAAATACGGCACCAACTACGATAAAGACTAATCCTGTTAGGAATACACTATGAAGTGAATCCACTAAAGATGTTTTCAAAATTGGTACAATGCTATTTGAGAATGCTTCTGGCATTTGTTTTAATGCTTCTGGGCTAAATAGCATAGAATATAAACTTTGTGGATCTGTATGAATCATATCTTTAAACTTCGTTACCATTTGTCCCGCTTCTACTGGGAATGTATCTAGTACAGGAACTAATTTATTTGTCAATGTTGTACCTGACGTATTATTCATAATAGAACCTAAAATCGTAATTCCGAACGTCCCACCGATTTGACGGAAGAACTGACTTGAAGATGTTACAACTCCAAGATCCTTTTTCGGGAAACTTTCTTGTAATGCTAATGTTAATGTCGGCATTACAAGACCCATTCCTAAACCGATAATCATCATATATGATGTTGCAATAAGTTTAGTTGTATGCATATCCATTGTTGTTAATAACCAAAAACCGCCAGCCATAATGAGCATACCTGTAATAATTTGTGGTTTTACGCCTACCTTTAATACAAGCTGACCACCAATAATACTCATCACAATCATCGTAATCATCATTGGTGTCATTATCGTTCCAGATTCAGCCGCACTTACGCCAACAATTCCTTGCATAAAGAATGGAACGAACATAATTGCACCAAACATTCCAATACTCATAAAGAAACCAATTGCATTTAATAGTGTAAATGTACGGTTTTTAAAGAAATGCATTGGTAAAATTGGTTCTTCCGCCTTCGTTTCAACAATGATGAAGCTTACTATACCAATGATAGCAAGTGCAAATAATCCAATGATTTGCCAAGAATCCCAAGCATAGTCTTTCCCGCCAAACGTTAGTGCAAGTAATAAAGTCACAACACCAAGAATCATCGTGAAAATACCAGCGATATCAATTTTAATTGGACCTGTTTGTTTATGTCCTTTTAATCCCATTGCAATAAAGATTGTCGCCAAAATACCGACTGGCAAGTTGATATAGAATACCCATCTCCAGTTGACAGCATCAACAATCCAACCGCCCACTTGCGGTCCAATTACGGAAGCAAGACCATATAACGCTCCAAAGATTCCTTGCCATTTCGCACGTTCTTTCCCTGTAAACATATCCCCGATAATAATCATCGCCATTGGCATCATAATACCGCCACCAAGCCCTTGAATACCACGGAAAATAATTAACTCAGTCATACCATTCGCCATACCGCAAAGTGCTGAACCAACCATAAAAATGATTAATCCTGTAATATATACGTTACGACGTCCTAATAAATCCGCTAACTTACCTGCAATTGGTACAACTGTTGTTGATGTTAACATATATGCCGTTGTTAACCATGTCATTAAACTTAATCCGCCTAGATCGCCAACAATTCGCGGCATTGCTGTACCAACGATTGTTCCATCTAATGCAGCAAATAACATGGCAATAACTAGACCGATTAACAACAGCTTTCTATTCTGATTTTCTTGTTGCTCCATGTAATCTCCTCAATTCCTTTTAGTTTGTCTCTTTCTTCTCAGATTCCCCGCAAATAATTACCTCTAACTTTTCAAATAAGCGTAGTAAATCTTCTCTCTCTTGTAATTCTAACTGTGAGAAGTATTTTGCAATATGCTTATTACGAGCAGTCATTGCCTCTTCTACTACATCTTTCCCCTTCTTCGTCAGCTCAATTACAACAACACGGCGATCTTCTTTGTCATGGTAGCGCAGTACCAATTCTTGATCGATTAACCGATCGATCATCACTGTAATTGCGCTTGGTTTCACATACATTTTCTTCGCCAATTTCGTTGCTCTTGATGCACCGTAATGGTCTAAAATTTTCAAAATATAAAATTGCGGTGGTGTAAGTCCTGATGCTTGCATTTGTTCTAGTAACTCCGTTTGCATTTTCTTTCCTATAGAGAATGCTAAAGCCTGAATTCTATCAATATGAGTCATATCATTTGGCATGTTATCCACCTCTTATTTAAACAATAAAATATTTAACGTATTTAAATATTAAACCCTATAATTAATTTCGTCAATAATTTTATTTTGTAAAAACGTTTACATTTTTGTCGCAAAGTTGTATAATTTTTGACCAAGTTAATATTGACAGTCATGGGGAATGAGAGTATAAAGACTATGTCATAAAACGTTTTCAATAATAGAGGAGGATTTTTAGGTTATGTTTTTAACTCAGTTGTTTAAACCTGCGCCGCATACAGAGCGCTTACCTGCTGATCGCATTGATAGCGAATACCGCAAACTGCGCTTACAAGTATTTTTAGGCATTTTCATTGGCTATGCAGGTTACTACCTTGTTCGCAAAAACTTTTCACTGGCTATGCCTTATCTTGTTGAACAAGGATTTAGCAAAGGTGAACTTGGAGTTATCCTTTCTGCTGTATCCATTGCATATGGCTTAAGTAAATTTATTATGGGGATTGTCTCTGACCGTTGTAATCCCCGCTACTTCTTAGCGGCAGGACTATTTTTATCCGGTATCATTAATATTATCTTTGGTTCATTCTCTTTTATTACAACAAGTATTTTGCTTATGTTTGTTCTTCAATTTTTAAATGGTTGGGTACAAGGTATGGGCTGGCCTCCATGTGGCCGCACAATGGTTCATTGGTTCTCTATTAGTGAACGCGGTACAAAAATGTCCATTTGGAACGTTGCCCACAATGTTGGTGGCGGACTTATGGGACCACTCGTAACATTAGGACTATTCTTATTTGCTGGTAGCTGGCAAAGCATTTTCTACTTCCCAGGTATTTTTGCAATTTTAGTTGGGATCTATGTATTAATTGTAATGCGCGATACACCGCAATCTTGTGGATTACCACCTATTGAAGAATATACGGGTGAATATCCTTCAGATGAAAGAGTAAAAGATCGTGAACGCGAACTTTCGGTAAAGGAAATTTTATTTACTTATGTACTAAACAACAAATTTTTATGGTACATCGCTATAGCTAACGTATTCGTATACTTCGTACGCTACGGTGTTGTAGACTGGGCACCTACTTATTTAGTAGAAGAAAAAAACTTTACTCATAATAGTTCTCGTACAGCATACGCATTATACGAATTTGCTGGTATTCCGGGCACACTCCTTTGCGGATGGATGAGCGATAAATTATTTAAAGGGCGCCGTGCCCCTGCTGGTATTTTATTCATGGTTGGTGTATTCATTGCTGTTCTTGTTTATTGGTTAAATCCGGCTGGTCATCCAATCATCGATAGCATCGCACTAGTGGCAATTGGCTTCTTAATTTATGGACCAGTTATGCTCATTGGATTACATGCCCTTGACTTAGCACCAAAGAAAGCTGCTGGAACAGCTGCTGGTTTAACAGGTTTCTTCGGTTACCTGGGCGGTGCTGCATTTGCTAGTGCTGCAATGGGCTTTATTGTAGATGCTTTCGGATGGAACGGCGGTTTCATTCTATTACTTACATCTTGTGTACTTGCGATTGTATTCCTTGCTCTAACTTTAAACACAGGATCTTCAAAATCACAACAAGCTTAAACGGAGGTTTTTCTTAAAAACTTCTATAAGATAAAGTGAAAAGCTTTAATCAGTGGGGAACAAAAGCTGAAGTAAAGAAATAAAATAGCTCTTAGCATTCAGATATATGCTAAGAGCTATTTTTTATTTATGTCTAGTGATATTGTCTTGCAGCCTATAACAATCATTTCCCTTCTATTTACAACATTACTTTTATAAAAACATCTGCTGAAACATTTTCATAGCAATAGCCAATGTCACCGAAGTAGTAAATCCCCCTAAACAAATAAGACTCACTCCTTGACTATATGTTAAACTTTGAAATGCTTTCATTTCTTACATCCCCCATTCTCTCCCTTTGATGATTACATCATATCAATGGAGGAAATTTCAAAACATCGATTTCCCTAACAACAGTCTTACAATTTTGTAAGATTTATCTCAAAAAAACAGACAACATTTCTGCTGCCTGTTACTTCACGATCATCACCGGACATTTCACTCGTTTTGCTATTTTATGACTTACACTACCAAGTACCATTTCTTGCAATGTATTCAATCCCCTACTCCCCACTATTACAAGATCAATGTCTCCTGTATTTACATATTGCACAAGTGTATTTCCTGGATCACCATGTAAAATCGTAATTTTATAAGAAACTCCTTCTTGCTGTAATAAAATCTCAATTTCTTTTAATCTATCTTTTCGACTAGCTGAAATTGTTTCTATATTTGTTTGTCCCTGTATAATATCTGATTTTGCTGTTCTACTATCTACTACGTATACAACTTCAACGGTTACTTCCTTACTCAATGTAGAAATATGTACGGCATGTTTTGCTGCGCGTATTGCGTGTTCTGAACCATCACATGCTAATATAATTTGCTTGTACATCTTCTGAAACCCCTTTCATCATCATACTCGTATTATAATACAAAAAGAACCTTTTCGGTCCTTCGAAAAGGTTCTTCCTATTTAACGAACAGCTTGTTTCGCCAATTTTGTAACAAGCTCTGAACTACGCTCATTTAATCCCGTTATGTTTACTTTCACACCATTTTTCTCATACTTCACTACAACTTTATCAACCGCAGCCTCAGCTGAATCATCCCATACATGGGCGTGTGTAAAATCAATTTCTACTTCTGTCACATCTTCTTTAAACTGAAATACATTTATAAATTCTGTAGTCGATGCAAAGAAGAGTTGTCCGTGAACAGCGTATACCTTTTTCTCACCAATATAAGAATGTTTCACGTGAATCTTTGCCATATTTGCTGCGAATAAAACTGCACTTATTACTGTACCAATCATAACACCAAGAGCTAGATTATGTGTAACAAGATAACACTCCTCTACTTTTCTTATTTTTTGATTTTCTCCGTAAGAAAATCGGGCCGATTGCACGAGTGCTATTATATAACGAATGTCAGATTTTTTGCTATAAAAAACTTTCCCAAATGAAAAGACGCTGCATCATGCAACGTCTTTTCTCTTAATGTCCACCGTGTCCCCCACCATTTTCTTGAACAATCTCTAACTTCTCGTCAAGTATTCCTTGCGTTTCAAACGAAATATTCTCTGTATTTCCTAATAGAAGACCATGGTTATATGGCCCGAGCGTTGGATCATCTTTAAACTTTGGTTGAATCGTAGCTAATAAATCATATACTGGCTGGGAAACCTTCCCTTTATCTAATAATAGAACAGGTGCATGTTTCCCCATATGTGAAAACGGCGCTCCAGTAATTGCTAAATCGGGAGTTTCTGTTGAAACAAATGATACGCCGTGCCCTGGTTTTGTGAATCCCCATCCAAATTGTGTTTTCTTATCTTTAAACTTTGCAAAAGCGATTGAGTTTTCTGTTGGATTTTCTCCGCTAATGCGCGTTACTTTTCCATGCTTACTTAACTGTTTTTCTACCTCTTTTGAAATAATTTTTTCAGGTCCTAAAAGATATATATTTGCTTTTCCTTTTCTTGCTTTCAACGCTTCTATTGTAGCCTCAGGTACTTTATCTTTTGCTACATATAAAAGAGGTTCAGGCATATGAGCAATCCAGTTCACAGCTGGTGTTGTATACAAACGCCCCTCTTCTTCGGAAGAAGCGATAATGACACTTTCTGGGTACTTCCCTGTTATGTCTGCATATTCTTTATCAACATCTTTCGCAAACGTCGCTGGATCAGTTTCTTTTATTTGCTTTATTTTATATTCTTTCAGTTGATTTAATATGGAAGATTCTACATCTCCCATCACCATAATTTGTGTTCCATCTTTTGTTCCAAGTGGGTTTAACCGCTTGATTTCTTTTAACGTCGCCTCTGGAATACTTTCTTTATTCATAAATAAAATAGGTCCATTGTTTGGATGATGAATGAAATCCGCACTAGCAATTCCAAGTTGCCACTGATTAGCTGGTACTAAAATCACCGCTCCTGGTTGGTTCTCTTTGTGAGTCGCTGGCCATATTGTTTGTGATGTTAATACTGCCATTTGCACAGGATCATTTGTGTTTAATCGTGTTACATTTTTTAAACTTGTTGTTAATACATCTCTAGATGCTCCAGCATTCATTTCTTTCGGTGGCATCGCTGCATGATGCACCTTCATATCTTTTTGCTGCTCATTTTTCTTCTCTTTTTTAGATTCGTGATTTTTATGCTCCGTATTCGCTTGCCCACACGCTGCAAGTCCAAGTACAGCAGCTATTGTCATACTCAAAACTCGAGTTTCTTTTTTCACTATACCGCCTCCATATTCGTCACGTTTGAGCCTATATACTTTACCTAAAATGTAAATTTTAACTATACAATAACAAGCAATTCTGAAGAAATTATGCAGATGCATGATAATCTGCACCATTTCTTCAGGATTTTGCATTACACTTTTAGTAGTGAATACAAATACGGAGGATATTATATGATGGATATACTACTTGTAGATGATGAACCACGTATGCTCGAATTATTAACGCTTTATCTTACTCCTAGAGGATATAACTGCGTTTGTGCGACTTCTGGACAAGAAGCTATTTCTTATATAGAAAACCAAAGTTTTAAGTTTGTTCTTCTCGATATTATGATGCCGAAAATGGATGGTTGGGAAACATGTAACAGAATTCGTTCGTTTAGTAACGTTCCTATTATTATGGTAACCGCACGCGATCAGACGATTGATGTTATTCAAGGATTAAAAATCGGGTCTGATGATTATATAACAAAACCTTTTCATGAAGGTGAACTGTTAGCACGCATTGAAGCTGTATTGCGGCGTAGTAATCAGCATGAACACCTAAAATATAAAGGGATTTTGTGGGATGAAGCAAAGCACTTTATTTCCGTTCATGGACAAGAGGTTTTGCTTACACCAATTGAATTCTCTTTACTTGGATTATTTTTACGTCACGTAAACTATATACTCAGCCGCAATCAACTGATCGAACGGATTTGGGGACTAGATACAAATACAGAGGATCGCACAGTGGATTCTCATATTCGTAACTTACGTGATAAATTGCGAAAGAACAATTTTCCAATTGACGAACATTTAAAAACTGTGTATGGAGTTGGCTACCGGTGGATTGACGCTGAAAATCAAGGAGTTACGCGATGAAACGAATTTCTGTTCAACTCGGATTTTACTTTTTAATTTTTACGCTTTTAATCGAAACCGTCCTATTTGTTTTACTCTATTATAGCCTTGTCAATACGAGGGTAAATGAGGAAATGACAGCATTATTAAAACGTGGAAATAGCCACCGAGATGTACTTGAGAAATATTTTGATTTCCAAACAATCTCTCATGTCGCTTTAATGGAGTCAGAAGCTGAAACAAAAGTTATTATTACAAACGCTCAGAAAAAAATATTAGCAAAATCTAATGATATAGATTCCACTATAAAGAGGTACATTATTGGAATGATAGCAGATACGAACCATAACGGAACGATCGTGGAGAACCACTGGAAAACTTCTAATTATATATGCACAGTTAGTCCAATAATAATAGAAGGAAAAACGCAAGGTTATGTTTATATGTTTCTTAGCACAAGTTCCATTAAAGAAATGATTGCAGGTCTTACAAAACAATTTCTTGTTGCTGGTGTTGTTACATTTATTTTAACAGTCATTACGATATTTCTTCTATCGCGTCTGTTAACAAAACCACTTCTCCGTATGAAGCATGCTACTGAAAAAATGAGTCGCGGTGACTTATCAGTCTCTTTAACTAGTACTCGAAATGATGAAATTGGCGAACTAACCCAATCTATCCAAACGCTCGCGAATGATTTACATTATATGAAAAAAGAACGCAGTGAATTTCTAGCGAGTGTCGCCCATGAACTAAGAACACCCCTAACCTATGTGAGGGGATATGCAGATATCGCCATGAAAAACAGTACACCTCCTGAACAGCGCCAAAAATATTTATCAATTATAAAAGATGAAGCTGATTATATTACAAATTTAGTACAAGACTTATTCTTGCTTGCTCAAATGGAAAAACATAATTTTTCTATTCAGGCAAAGGAAGTACACTTGCAAACCTTTCTTTCTCGCATTGTTACAAAAGTGAATATAATGTATGAAGCAAAACATATCAGTGTTTCTTCAACATGTCCTTCTTCACTTTCTATAGCTCTTGATGAACAAAGGTTTGAACAAGTTATCATCAATATTTTAAATAATGCGTATGCACACTCATCTGAACATTCTCGAATTACCATTTCCGTTACAGAACATAAAACACAACTTGAAATTGCCATCCAAGATACAGGAGAAGGAATTCCAGAAGAAGATATCCCACACATTTTTGAACGATTTTATCGCGTCGATAAAGCAAGATCTCGTTCAACTGGTGGAACTGGATTAGGACTTGCCATTGTAAAAGAAATAGTCGAACTACATGGCGGAGAAATTACTGTTACAAGTGAAGTAAATCAAGGTTCTTGCTTTACTATGTCATTGCCAATCAGTATGTGAAAAAGCTTAAGAGAAATTCTCTTAAGCTTTTTCGCACATTATTTGCTCTACAAAAGTTTATTCACCAATTAACTCAATTGTTTCCGTAATTTTTATACTATCCTTCACAGATTGAGCAATCGTACAATTCTTCACCGCAAGCTCTAACGCTTTTTCTAACTGTACCTGTGTAATTCCTTCTGCTTTTATTTTATAGTGCAAATGAAGACTTTCTACCTGCCTTGGTAAAACTTCGCTTCTTCCAATTTCAGTTTCAATTGTAAACGTATCGTATGTAATACGCTTCTTTTCTAAAATTGTCCGAAATACAATTGCACTGCACCCTGCAATAGAGGAAACGAATAACTCTAACGGTGTATATCCACTTTCTTTTCCAATAGACAATTGACCATGTGAAAGTTCTGTCTCAATATTATCATGCTTGATTGTTAGTTTCATACGTTGTTCCCATCTCCACTTTCGTAATTTGCTTCCGTTTCTTATTTATATAATAATACACGTAACAGAAAATGATAAATGGAATGCCGCAATATAGCGCCATACGCTGTTCTGGAATGAATGCTAAACTAATAACAACAATGCTATTTGTAATTAACGCTAAAATAGGAACAATTGGATATAACGGTGTTCTATATTTTAAATCTTCTACTTTTCCGCCTTGCTTTACATACTGACTTCTAAATCGAAGTTGTGATAAAGCAATGATAATCCAACTTGCAACTGCAGATAAACCAGCAACAGATAATAAGTAA
This sequence comes from Bacillus cereus group sp. N21, assembly GCF_016483395.1. Classification (NCBI taxonomy): domain Bacteria; kingdom Bacillati; phylum Bacillota; class Bacilli; order Caryophanales; family Bacillaceae; genus Bacillus; species Bacillus cereus group sp. N21. Next base: position 122,924 of record NZ_JAEHBX010000004.1, on the reverse strand, counting down.
ATATATACTGTATCCTCTGCCAAAAAGCTTGTTAGTAAAGATAATGCCGCTACTGCGATTGTAACTACTAATGCCGTAATCGGAATACCGCGTTTATTTACCTTTTTGAAGGAAGTTGGTGCCATTCCTTCATTTGCAAGTGACCATAGTATACGCGTCGCCGCATATAATCCTGAATTTGCTACAGATAATAAAGCAGTGATAATAACGAAGTTCATAATATCTGCTGCATATGGAATACCGATCTTATCAAATACAACAACGAATGGGCTTTCAATAACCCCTGCATCTTTCCATGAAATTAAACCTACTAAAATCGTCATTGTTAAAATAAAGAACAACATAATGCGCCATACTGTATTACGAATTGCACGTGGGATTGTTTTTTCCGGTTCTTGACTCTCTCCTGCTGCAATCCCAATTAACTCTGTTCCTTGGAAGGAAAAATTAACTGTAATCATTGTAAGAAGCACCGCAGCCAGTCCATTCGGGAACAATCCACCATCGCTCACAAAGTTAGAAAAAAGAGGCGCTGCTTCTTTTCCGTCATACGGTAAAAAACCAAATAACGCACTACCACCAAGAACAACAAATGCAATAATTGTAATTACTTTAATACTTGAGAACCAAAATTCTAATTCAGCATAACTCTTTGCTGAGATAGCATTTGACATATATAAAATAACTCCAAATACAAGACACCATACCCAAACATCTACAGTTGGAAACCATCTTTTCATCATTAAGCCGATAGACGTTAACTCTAAACCAACTGTAACTGCCCATCCAAGCCAATAAAGCCATCCAATCATAAATCCTGTTCCTGGACCGATAAACTTCGTCGCATATTTTTGGAAAGAACCAGAAACCGGCATCGCTACCGTTAGCTCACCAAGGCAAAGCATTGTTAAATACATAATAAATCCACCGACTAAATAAGAAAGGATCGCTCCTCCTGGTCCTGCTTGGTTAATGGTATATCCTGATCCAAGAAAAAAACCTGTTCCAATTACACCTCCAAGTGCAATCATAAATAAATGTCTACTCTTCATCGTACGATGTAATTTCTCATTCGTTGTTTGCTGCATCGTAATCCTCCCCTACAAGTACCCTCTATCTCTTTTTAAAATTTTCTGATAATAAAAATATACACGAAAGCGGTTACAATTTCTATATAAAATTAAAACTTTTCTGATAAAATATAATGTTTTTTCATCTATCTTACAATTACACTACTAAAAAACTAAATATCTTCCAAATCCCAACTTTTAAACTATGTAAAAAACATAAAAAAACTCTCACATCTCATTTCATGTAAGAGTTAACGGCTTTCTAATTTCCTAGACACAAGTGATAAACTGTAGTTGACAACAAAATACATACAAGCAACAAGTAGTAATGTAGGAATCATATAGTTTACGTTTTGTCCATTAATAATTTGGGCATTATGCATGAGTTCTGGCAAGGAGATAACAACCGCTAGTGACGTATCTTTTAATAACGAGATAAATTGACTGACGAGCGGTGGTACCATTCGTCTCAATGCTTGCGGTAAAATAATATGCCAAAGTGTTTGGATATATGATAATCCAGACGCGCGCGCTGCTTCAATTTGTCCTTTTTCAATCGATAATAAACCACTGCGAACAATTTCTGATATCATCGCTGCTTCAAATATCGTTAAAGCAACAATTGCTGCCGTTGTAATCTCTAATTTCAGCCCAGCTTCTGGGAGTGCAAAATATGTAAAGAAGATGATTAAAAGCAGTGGTAAATTTCGAATAATTTCAACGATAAAAGCTAGTAACTGTGATACGACTGGTATTTTTGCATATCGTAAAGTCCCCACTATACTACCAATAATAAAACTAAGTAAAATCGCTACAACAGCTATTTCTAATGTAACAAGTAGCCCTTTTAATAAAAATAAAACATGATCGCCTGTATAAGCACCTCGAAAATCCATTTACACCGCTCCTTTCGCTAAGCGTTTCTCAAAATAACGCACAAGCATACTAAGCGGTACAGTCAATAATAAATAAAACATACCAACAAATATATACACATCAAATGTAACAAATGTTCTTGTTGAAATTAAATCTCCTTGATACATCAAATCTGCTCCAGCAATAATGCCAAGGATAGATGAGTTCTTTACTAAATTGAGAAATTGATTACCTAATGGCGGAATTACTATTTTAATAGCTTGTGGTAAAACGATATAATACATCGCTTGCACGTACGTTAAGCCAGAAGAACGTGCTGCTTCCATCTGTCCTTTCGGAACTGACAAGATTCCAGCTCGAATTGCTTCTGCAATAAATGCGGCTGTATAGATTGTAAGTGCAGCCGTACCAGCAATAAAACCATTTAATGTAACACCCATTACCGGAAAAGCAAAATAAAATACAAACGCAATTAAAACAAGTGGGATATTTCGAATGAATTCTACATAAGCTGCGCCAAACCAATTCAAAACTCGAATGGGTGCAATTCGCATCACTGCCATAATCGTACCAAGAATGAAACTCCCAATCAGTGCAACAATGCTGGACATCACTGTATATTTAAATCCTTCTAAATACAAATCAAGATTGTTTGTAAGAATAGAAAAATCAGGCAAATGCTCCCCCTCTTTCTTTACAAGAAGAGGATGAGTATCTCTCATCCTCTTACTCTTTCTATACTTTACTTCTCTGGCTTTTCACCAATCCATTTTTCATATAATTTATCGTATTCTCCATTTGCTTTCATCTCTTTTAACAAATCATTAATTACCTTTGTTAAATCTGTTGCTCCTTTTTGAACAGCAATTCCATACGGTTCATCCGTGAAAATTTTTCCAACAACTTGATAATTTGCATCTTGTTTTGCCATACCGTATAAAATCGCATTATCTGTTGTAAGGACATCACCTTTCCCTGCTTTTAATGCTGTAAATGCTTCACTATAATTTTCAAATTCTAGCACCTTTGCTTCTGGTGATTTTTTACGAATATTTTGGGTAGAAGTTGATCCTTTTACCGCCAATACTGTCACACCGCTTTTCACATCATCAATACTCTTGATTTTGCTCCCTTTTTTCACAAGTAATGACTGTCCTGCTTTAAAATATACATCTGAAAAATCAACTTCTTTTTTACGCTCTTCTGTAATTGTCATCGTTGCGATAATCGTATCAATATCGCCGTTTTTCAACATTGGAATACGTGTTTTAGACGTCACTTCTTTGAATTCTACTTTACTCTCGTCTCCTAGAATTTTTTTCGCAAGCGCTTTGGCTATATCAACATCAAACCCTTCTACCTTCCCTGTTGCAGGGTCTTTCAATCCAAATAAGTTTGTATCATTCTTAACTCCGACTACTAATTTCCCACGCTTTTTAATTTGATCTACCACTTTTCCGCCCGAAGTTTCTTTAGAAACTTCTTTGGACGTTTCCTTCCCGCAACCTGCTACGATCAGAGTAAATAAACATGAAAATACAATTAAAACGAACAGTTTCTTCACCTTAAACATAAAACCCCTCCTCTAATGGTTTAACACTCGACTTAAAAATAATCGTGCTCTTTCTTGCTCTGGGTTTGCAAAGAAGTTCACTGGCTTTGTATCTTCAATGATTTGTCCTTCATCCATGAATATAATACGATCTGCTACTTCACGTGCAAATCCCATTTCATGGGTCACGACAACCATCGTCATCCCTTCCTTTGCTAAGGTTTTCATAACATCGAGCACTTCACCAATCATTTCTGGATCAAGTGCAGAAGTTGGCTCATCGAATAACATAATTTCTGGTTTCATTGCTAATCCCCTTGCGATTGCTACCCGTTGCTGTTGTCCCCCTGATAATTGCTGCGGATACACATTCGCTTTCTCTGGAATCCCTACTTTTTGCAAATAATACATTGCTGTTTTTTCCGCTTCTTCTTTTGAGATATTATTTACTTTTATCGGTGCAAGTGTAATATTTTGGAGCACTGTTTTGTGTGGATATAAATAAAAATGCTGAAATACCATTCCAATATTTCGGCGTAATTGATTCATATCTGTTTTCGGATTATGTACTTCCACATCTTGTACGACTAATTCTCCTTCTGTAATTGTTTCCAATTGGTTAATGCAGCGGAGCAATGTACTTTTTCCAGACCCTGATGGTCCAACAATTACAACTACTTCACCTTTTTGAACTTGTAAATTAATATTTTTTAAGACTTGAAAGCTACCATAAAACTTATTTACATTACGAAAGGCAATCAATTCGCTTCCCCCTTTCTTCTCTATTTCTATCGTATTTTAAATTGGGGCGATTATTTATAAAGTGAAATTTCTCTGCTTCAAATTTTATTCGGCCATGCAGACATAAATTCCCATTATTTGAACAATAACGAGCAGATATACTGCCCGTTATTGTTCTACAAGTACCTTATTATGACACTTCTTCTTTCTTATCTTTTCCGTATTCATGCTCCCAAAAATCAGCATTTTTGATTCCTAGCTCCTTTGGATCAAATACAGGATCTTTCCCTTCTTTTTTCTGCTTTTCATAGTCTTTCAGTGCTAGCAGTGCCGGTTTTTGTAAAAGTAAGATTGCAATGATATTGACCCATGCCATAATCCCTACACCGATATCACCAAGAGCCCAAGCAGTTGCTGCTGTTTTGACACAGCCGTAAAATACAACGCCTAAGAAAACAATTTTTAAAACAAGTGACATCCATGGACGATCTTTATCACGATTTAAATAAGTAATATTCGTTTCTGCAATGTAGTAATACGCCATAATTGTTGTAAAAGCAAAGAATAATAGGGAAATTGCAACGAAACCGTTTCCAAATCCAGGAAACACAGATTCAACTGCTGCCTGTGTGTACCCTGGTCCTGGTTCTGCACCATTCAATTTATTTACAATGAAATTTTTTCCGCTTGCATCAAATACGTTATACATGCCTGTAATAATCATCATAAATGCTGTTGCTGAACAAACAAATAATGTATCAATGTAAACGGAAAATGCTTGCACAAGGCCTTGCTTTGCTGGATGAGATACTTCAGCAGCAGCAGCAGCATGTGGCCCAGTTCCTTGACCTGCTTCATTCGAATAAATACCACGTTTTACTCCCCAAGAAATTGCTAAACCGATAATCCCTCCAAAAGCAGCTTCTAATGCAAATGCACTTTTTATAATTAACATAAATGCTTCAGGTAACTTTTCAATATTCATAAACACAATTACGCAAGCAACAAGTATATATCCAACCGCCATAAATGGCACAACAACCTGTGCTACGTTAACAATACGCTTAACCCCACCAAAAATAATAAGTGCTAATACAACAACTAATACTGCTCCTGATACAGATGTATTAATACCAAAAGCTGTTTCCAAACTCAAGGCAATACTATTCGCTTGCACACCTGGGAGTAACATTCCTGTTGCAAGAATGGTCGCAGCGACAAACACGAGTGCATACCACTTAACCCCTAATCCCTTTTCAATATAGTAAGCCGGGCCACCGCGGAATTGACCTTGATGCTTCGTCTTGTATATTTGAGCAAGTGTCGATTCCACATAAGCAGATCCTGCCCCTAAAAATGCTACAGCCCACATCCAAAAGACAGCTCCCGGACCACCAAATGCAACCGCTGTTGCTACACCAGCAATATTCCCTGTTCCAACGCGCCCAGATAAAGAAAGTGCTAACGCTTGGAAAGAAGACACACCTGCTTCTGATTTTTCTCCTTGAAATGTAAGTCTCACCATTTCACCTGCATGCCTAACTTGTAAAAATCTCGTTCGAATTGAAAAATATAAACCTACTCCTAAACATAAATAAACAAGTGCGGGACTCCATACAATATTATTTAGCCAAGTAACGAAAGCTTCCAATCTATTCCCCCTCCTTTTCACTCTATAAAGAATATTCAGAATATATAAAAATTATAAAGGTATCTAAAGTCTATGACAATATTATTTTGATAAAACAAACATATTTTTGTATAAAAAAACAAAGTATATATTCGATCTATATACTTTGTTACGTTGCATGTGTATTATATATTCACAATTGCTTCCTGCTTTATAATTCTTACATAAATGGCATCTGCTAGTTTTTGAAAATGTACTGGCATTTCTTTTCCTTTGAATTTTTTCTGAATCGTACCATACAAACCAATATCACGAAGTCGCAAAAATAGTGGTAGCGATTCATACCAACTTTCCTCTAATTGATGTTCTAACTCGTATCCTTTTCGTAATACTTGCAGTTGTTTACGTGCAAACAATGTTTTCTCTTGTTCAGTCCATGCGGTTGAAAGAACGGAATAATAGATAACCATCGCCAAATCGTGAATAAAGTAATTATAAGTCGCGTCATCAAAATCAAAAATCGTTAGCTCTTTCCCATCATAATGAAAATTCCCTTGATGAATATCACGATGCATAAGACCAAACGTTCTTTTTTCCATTGGAAGGGCCTTTATCTCTTCCATTAATATATAAGCTATATTTTGCACCTTTTCGTCATCTAACTCATCAATAATTGCTTTTTCTTCTACTTCCCGCGTATCTCGATATTTCGTTTTTGGATAATCAATTGTAAGACGATGAAGTTGACCAATTGCTTTTCCCCATGCTTCAAAAAGGGGATCGCCCCAATAAATAGATGTTTCGCCCTTTACTCTTTCACCCGTTGCATAGGTAAAAAGAGAAACATAAAAAAATGTTCCATCTACTGCTTGTATTACTTCTACAAGTTTTTTAGATTTTGAATAATATGGCGCTGCAACCTTAGCTCCGTTCTCTGCAAGATACCGTAAAAAATCTAATTCTGCTTCTACTTGCTTTTCAGATCGATGTGAAGAGTGCGTTAATCTTAATACGTAAGATACTCCGCTTTCATCCTTTGCATGAAAAATATAATTTTCAAAATCACCTAGCGGATTTTCTTCAACTGTAACATTAAATCTTCTTGCAGCTTCTTCTAAAATTTTATTGGTAAAAACTCGTTCTACAGCTATTTCCATATGTAGCCCTCCTTTATGTATCTCTATATTTAATTTACCATGAATATGGAAAATACTTCTATGAATATAATTAAAAAACTCTGCCTCTACCTAGAAATAGAATCTACATCTTTCAAAACGGTCCCTTCTTTCTTGTAGAAAATATATTTCCTCTATTATCCAACAAAAAAACGGAACTGGTAAAATGGAAGAACTTCCACTAGCCAATCACCGGCTGTGTACTAGGCCTAAAAAGGCAAGACACAATACTAGTATAAAACAACTTCCATAAATTACCTATTCATCAAATGATGTAATTGTACATACCATTGGACGTAACCTTTATAGTACAAAAGATATATAGTGGTGTTTTAAATTTAAAAGAGGTTGTATGTTATAAACATACAACCTCTTTTTTCAATCATTTAGTAAGTCGATACACAATGGATTCATACGGTCTAAGGATAAGCTTTCTAATATCTTCACCTGAATCCTCATAATTTGATAATAATACTTCTTGCTTCATTCCAGTTAACTGAACCTCATCTGGTACGGAATATGTGATTGTTTCCCCATAAAAATTATTTACAACCAACAATACTTCATTATCTAACGTGCGTGTATACGCCCAAATATTTGGATGCTCTATATCTAAAACTGCATATTTACCTTCTGTAAGAACGTCATATGTTTTTCTAAGTTCAATTAGCTTTTTATAATGATAGAACACAGACTCTTTATCCTGTAGCGCTTTTTCCACATTTATTTCTTTTGCATTCTCCGCAACTGAAATCCAAGGTGTACTTGTTGTAAAACCACCATTCACTTCTCCATTCCACTGCATAGGCGTGCGCGAATTATCACGAGATTTTTGTTTCAGGATACCTATAATTTCTTCACCTGACATCCCTTGCGCCTTCTTCATCTTATAAATATTTAAAGATTCTACGTCACGATACTTACTAATATCATCAAAGTCCGGATTCGTCATCCCAATTTCTTCACCTTGATAAATATAAGGTGTCCCCTGTAACATATGCATCGCTGTTGCTAACATTTTTGCAGATTCATTTCGGTGCCGTTTATCATCACCAAAGCGAGAAACAATACGTGGTTGATCATGATTACACCAAAATAATGCATTCCACCCGCCACCCTCTTGCATCTCGGTTTGCCACTTCGACATGATTTTTTTTAATTTCAAAAAATCAAAATCCGCTTTCGTCCACTTGTCACCATTTGGATAATCTACTTTTAAATGGTGAAAGCTAAATGTCATACTTAATTCCTTCCGCTCTGGATTCGAATACTTGACACAATTCTCAATTGTCGTAGATGACATCTCTCCGACTGTAATCACATCTTTTCCTTCAAACACTTCACGATTCATCTCTTGTAAATATTCATGAACACGCGGTCCATCTGTATAATATTTACGTCCGTCGCTTGTAGCCGATGTTCCTTCATCATCTAAAAAATGCTGTTCTTTTGAAATTAAGTTAATGACATCCAGCCTGAATCCTCTAACACCTTTTTCAAGCCAAAAACGCATCATGTCGTATACTTCTTCTCGAAGTTTTTCATTTTCCCAATTTAAATCAGCTTGTGTTTTATCAAATAGATGTAAATAATATTGCCCTGTCTCTTCATCATATTCCCAAGCCGAACCGCCAAATTTAGATTGCCAATTATTCTTTTCATCACGCCATATATAAAAATCACGATACGGGCTATTTTTATCTTCACTCGCTTCTTTGAACCATTTATGCTCCGTTGAGCTATGATTTACAACGATATCAAGCATAATATCAATCTCACGTTTTTTCGCTTCTGCTAGTAGCTCTTCAAATTCCTCCATCGTTCCATAAGACGGATCAATAGAATAATAATCACTTACATCATAGCCATTATCATTTTGCGGTGATTGGTATACCGGTGTTAACCAAATGTAATCCACTCCGAGTTCTTTTAAATAATCTAGTTTCTCTGTGACCCCTTTTATGTCACCGGTCTCTGTGTTGTAGTAACTATTAAAGCTTTTCGGATAAATTTGATAGACAACGCTTTTATGCCAATCTTTCATACTAAGCTGCCTCCTACTTCTGTTTTACTCGTTTTGCAAATAACCTTGTTAAAACAAATGGTACCACTACTGCGATTATCATCCCAGCAACAAACATTGGAATCGATTTCGGAATGATAGAAATAAATGCTGGTAACCCACCAATTCCAATCGCTGGTGCTAATACACCATTTAACGTGATAAATACTGCTGCAATTGCCGATCCCGTAATAGCTGCATAAAACGGAAATTTTTTTCGTAAGTTTACGCCAAACATCGCTGGCTCCGTAATACCGAAGTACGCCGAAATCGCTGATGTAGACGCCATACTTTTATCATTTTGATTTTTGGAAATCCAAAACATTGCAAGCGCTGCACTACCTTGCGCAATGTTAGAAAGTGCAATCATTGGCCAAATAAATGTACCACCACTTTGCGAAATTAACTGTAAATCAATCGCAATAAACATATGATGCATACCTGTAATAACTAACGGTGCATATAATGCGCCAAATAATACTGCTCCCAAAGCAGGAACTGTTTCGTATACTCCCACTAATCCAGCTGTTAGTAAGTCTCCAAGATGACGTGTAACTGGACCAATGACTCCTAACGCTAATACACCAGTTACAACAATTGTTGTAATCGGAACAACTAATAATTGAATCGCATTTGGTACACGTTTTTTCAGGAAAATCTCAACTTTACTTAAGACAAATGCCGCTACTAAAATCGGTAAAATTTGTCCTTGATAACCTACTTTTTCAATTTGGAACAATCCTAAAATATTGAAGTACTCAATTTTTTGTCCCTCTAGCCCTGCAGCTGCTTTTCCATAATTCCATGCATTTAATAAATCAGGATGTACTAACATAAGTCCCATTACGATACCAAGTATCGGACTGCCGCCAAAACGTTTCGTTGCTGACCAGCCAACAAGTGCTGGTAAGAATACGAATGCCGTATTGGCCATCATATTAATTAAATCCCACAGTCCCCCTAAGTTTGGGTATACTTCTAATAAATTTTTGCCATCAAAAAATAAATCCTTTGCACCTAATAAGTTATTAATTCCCATTAATAAACCAGCTGTTATAATCGCCGGTAAAATCGGCATAAATACGTCAGAAAATACTTTTACAAACTTTTGAAGCGGATTTAATTTTTGATTCCCTGAATCTTTTACATCTGCTACCGTGGATTCTTTCATATCTGCAAGCGTTATCAATTCAGCGTATACGCGATCTACATCTCCTGGACCAATAACGATTTGAAATACCCCAGCGTTATGAAACGCACCTTTTACTAAAGAAATCGATTGCAGTTTTTCGCTATCTATTTTACTTTCATCCTTCAAAGCGATGCGTAGTCTTGTTACACAGTGCGCTGCTTGTTCAATATTTTCTTTCCCACCAATATATTGCAGCACTTCTTCTGCTATCTTACGATAATCCTTCCCCATATTCCGTCCCTCTTTTCTTTTTTTGATACCGTTTACAAATACATATTAACTCGTATATATAAGCTAGTCAACACTCGTATATACGAGTTGGTGAGTTTTTTTTAATTTGTTCTCAAAATATACAAAATAAAGAGATGAAACACTGCACTGTTTCATCTCTTTATTTTCTCCGCGCCACATCAGAAAAATGAAAAATATCTAAACGGTGACGTGATTCTGTATATTCAAATTGACTACCATCATAAAGATGCGTAAAGTTTTTTACAACAACAACATAATCTGTTCCATTCAAATCCAAATAATTCCGATCATCATCTGTACAAGGTTGCACTTCAATAACACGCTGTGCATAACTAATATGTAATCCTAATTCCTTCTCAATGTATTTATAAATCGATTTCTCAGCAATTTCTTTCGTTAATCCCGGAATATGTTCAGATACGAAATAGTTTACATCTAGAATCACGTTTTCCCCATCAATATTTCGAACACGTTTAATATGATCTACCTTCGTTTTCGTCTTTACATTTAATAATTTAGCCATTTCTTTCGGTACTAACAATTGTTCCATCTCTACAACACTTGTTATACATTGACGCCCTAAACGTTCATTTTCCTCTTGAAAACTCACAATACCACCAAAGTTAAATTCAATATTTTTTCGCTTTAAAACAAAAACGCCTTTGCCATGTATTTTCTGTACATATCCACGTTCCTGTAATAAATCGACTGCTTTCCTTACCGTCCCTCTACTTGCTTCATACTGCTTCATCAATTCTGTTTCAGATGGGATTTTACATCCCTCTTTTAATTTACGATTATCAATCGAATCACTTATCTCCGTATAGATCTGTTCATACTTACTCATCATTTTGAATAACCCCTTGTCACCTTCTATTTCTACTTGTATTATAGCATGACAGAAAATCATTCCAATCTCTCACTTATTTTCCAATACAAGAAAGTATATATAAATATTTAGTCATCAATCCGCATTTTTATAAATTTTTTTCATATTTTTCTTTTCATTCTAAAAAACATGTAGTATACTAACTTCAAAATCAGAGGAGAAAGGGAGCAAAGAACTATGCTTACAAATAATACAACTGTAGTTACATTTGCACAAAAACATCATCATCATACGTAAACCCTTGAAACCTAGCGGAAAAATTCACGCGTAGGTACAAGGGTTATTCCCATTGTACCTACGCTTTGGCAAAGAGCCATGTAGGTATTTTTTATCTACATGGCTCTTTTTTATTTTCAAAAAACGTTAGTAAAAAGATGATGAATAAGCAAAACTACTACAAAGGAGATAGACAAACATGGAAACGAAAAAATGGGGTTTATGGATTTTAACAGCATTTGTTGTGGGAAATATGGTTGGCGGTGGCGTATTTATGCTCCCAGCAAATTTAGCGCAAGTATCAGGTCCAATGGGATCGACGCTTGCATGGACAATTACAGGACTTGGTGTATTTATGATTGCACTTGTATTCGGAAACCTTGCAGTGCGTAAACCGGAGTTAAAAGCTGGCCCACAAAGTTATGCACAAGCAATGTTTACCTCTCAAAAGGCAGGTAAAGTTGCTGGATATAGCATGGCATGGGGATACTGGGCTGCTAACTGGGCTGCAACTGCTTCTGTTATTATTTCCTTTGCAGGATATTTGTCTACATTCTTCCCAGTTTTACAAAGTAAGCAAGTTCTTTTTTCACTAAACGGGTTTTCATTAGAACTTGGAAAAGGTTTAACATTTGCTGTATGTAGCATCATGCTATGGGGAATTCAATGTATCCTTTCTCAAAACATCGATAGAGCGGGCAACATGAATCTCCTTGCAACGATTGCAAAGATTATCGGATTTACAATGTTCATCGTCATTACATTATTTATTTTTAACGCCTCTAATTTTGGTGATGGCCAAACATTTATGAATGAGGCTGGACAATCGATTCCATTAGGCGGACAAATAAATGCTGCTGCTATTGCAACTCTTTGGGCATTTATAGGAATTGAGTCAGCAGTTATGCTGTCTAATCGCGCAAAATCACAGCGTGATGTGAAAAAAGCAACGATCTTTGGATTAATTATTGCACTTCTTATTTACATGGCAATTACCCTACTCACAATGGGTGCTCTTCCGCAAGATGCTTTAAAAGAATCACAAAAACCATTGGTGGATGCATTAAACCTAGCAATTGGTAATAAAGGTGCTTACATTATGGCACTACTTGCACTTGTATCATTATTCGGATCTACTGTAGGGTGGATTGTTGTTAGTTCAGAAGTACCTTATCAAGCAGCGAAGAATGGACTTTTCCCTAAGTTTTTTGGAAGAACAAATAAAAAAGGAAGCCCTTCAAAATCATTGCTTGTTACAAATATTATGACTCAAATTTTCTTATTTTCAACAATCTCTGGCACTGTTTCAGAAGCATATAATTTTGCCATTGTTGTTGCAACTTTAGCCTATTTAATTCCATACCTTGTTTCTACCTTGTATCAATTAAAACTAGTTGTTACAGGAGAAACATATGATATAACACCAGGATCTCGAGTAAAAGATGGAATCATTACCTTACTTGCATTTCTATATTCCATTTGGGTTATTAAAACTGGAACAGCTGATTTGAAAACATTTTTCTTAGGAATTGGATTATTTGTATTAGGGCTTATTCTTTATCCAATTTTGATGAAAAATTCGTCTACTCCCGTTTCAGAACAACCAAATAACAAAGCAAGCTAATACGAATACAAAAGAAGCTGTGAGAACCCTCCAAATACATTGGATTGTTCGCTCACAGCTTCTTTTATTTCTTGAATACTTATTAATTACTTTTATGTTGCTCCATATGATACTCTTTTCGAGTTAATAGAACCAAAGAAAATCCTCCCATTAACGTAAACCCAAGTAAAATGGTCGCTACTAATTGTTTATTTTTGAAATGTATTGTATATGCATTCCACATAGAGCGGACATGAAGCACTTTTTTCTTAGAGTTCATTGGAGTAGGTAATGTACGCCAAAATAAAATACTACAGATGACCGTAAGAATCCCAAGTAGTCCTAATGCGACTCTCCATGAAGATAAATCCGTTGCAATACCGATAAAAATATGACCAGTCATACCTCCAATCTCATTACCACAAATATAGAACCACAAAAACATTTAAAGAATCTATTATCGAATATTTTCAAAAACATACGATTTAATGATAAACGTCATAAAAATAAAAAAAGCAGACTGCAATCGTCTGTTTTTTACCATAGTTTTTTGTATGCTTACCTACGTCTTTTATTAAAATCCGCCATATGGATACTGCGTTGGATAGGTTACTGGGTAAGACACTGGATAGGATACCGGATATGGTGCTGGGTAATATCCGCCACCGCTCGTTAAAGCTCCTGCTGTAAGTCCCCCTACCAAACCACCCGCAAAACTTCCTGGAAAAAATGTGCTTCCTCCCCATGAGCTACCACCCCATCCGCCACCATGATGATGCCCTCCATCATGATGAGGATGATGTCCACCATGATGATGACCGCTATGATGATTGTGATGATATCCTCCATGATTTCTTATGTCATGCATTTTATCTTCATCCCCTTTTATACTGATTATTTACTACTATACGCAGAACAAATGAGGAAAACATGAGTACTTGTTCTTCCGCGTTCATCAATATGTGCTGTATGAATAATAAGGATAGTCCTGATAATCCGTATAGTATGGATAATCTGAGTAATATGGATAACCATATCCACCATGACCAAATCCGTCGACATGACCAAACCCACCAAACGGACGACTTACTCCGTTCATGTCATTCACACTCCTTTTCATATAAAAAATGGAACAATATACCTTATGTAGGACAAATGCGGAAGGCATGGGCAAAATGTCTAGATTGGTACAAAAAAATAAAACGTTTTATAATAGAAATGTTAGATTACAGCTTCCATATAAGAATCCTATATTTAAGAAAGAATAGGTGAGATTTATACAGATGAAAAATCCTATCGTTCAATTATTATTTGTATTTACACTTGTATCTATCGTACTTTTCCTTTTAGATACGTCCATTATTTCACTATACACCTTCGTTGGTGCTTTATGGTCTATCACAATTGTAGGAATTTCTTTCGTTATTTTTATTGAAAACCGTTCCCCACAAAGCACATTAGCATGGTTTTTAGTATTGGCTCTTCTTCCTGTTGTCGGTGTACTTTTATACTCTATTTTTGGCCGAAGTCGCTGGAGAAGAAAAAAACATCTTCATCGTTCAGAAGAGCAGCGAAAATTATTCCGTGAAATTTTAGAAGGAAGGCAGCTAGATGTATCATCTATTTCTTCATTAAGTGAACACTCTATGCATTTAACAAAAGTGGTACAAAAGTTTGGAGGTGGCCCTGTCGCCGATGCAACAACCACAAAACTTTTAACTAACGGTGAACAAACATTTCCAGAAATTTCACAAGCGATTGAACATGCAAAACACCATATACATATTCAATACTACATTTATCGAGCAGATGAAATTGGTACACAAATTCGAGACGCTTTAATAAAAAAAGCAAATTCCGGTGTAATTGTACGGTTCCTTTATGATGGACTCGGAAGCAATACGTTGCGAAAACGCTTCTTACAGCCTATGAAAGATGCAGGAATTGAAATTGTGGAATTCGATCCTATATTTTCAGCGTGGCTACTTGAAACAGTCAATTATCGTAACCATCGTAAAATCATCATTATCGACGGAGAAATTGGTTTTACCGGAGGGCTCAACGTTGGTGATGAGTATCTTGGTCGTTCTAAAAAATTCCCAATTTGGCGTGACAGTCACTTACGAATAGAAGGGAAAGCATTATACAAATTACAAGCAATATTTCTTGAGGATTGGCTCTATGCCTCTAGTGGTTTAAATACTTATTCTTGGGATCAATTTATGAATACAAAATACTTTCCAGGTAAAGAAAATTCTCATGCAGAAGGTGCTGTTCAAATTGTAGCAAGTGGACCAAGTTCAGATGATACAAGCATTCGCAATACTTTACTTGCTGTTATAGCTTCTGCTAAGAAATCAATTTGGATTGCGACACCCTACTTCATTCCGGATCAAGAAACATTAACATTACTTCGTTTAAGTGCACTGGCTGGAATAGATGTCCGCATTCTATATCCAGGTAAGAGCGATAGCATCATTAGTGATCAAGCATCTCAATCATACTTTACACCACTCCTAAAAGCAGGAGCTTCAATTTACAGCTATAAAGATGGTTTTATGCACGCTAAAATTGTACTTGTTGATAATACAATTGCAACAATTGGCACGGCAAATATGGATGTCCGCAGCTTTGAACTAAATTATGAAATCATTAGCGTACTTTATGAATCCAAGACAGTTCTTGATATTAAACATGATTTTGAAGAAGATTTTAACCATTCAACTGAAATTAGATGGAAATCATTCCAAAAAAGAAGTATTAAAAAACGAATACTAGAATCTCTAATGCGTCTAATTTCCCCTTTATTATAATTACAAAAAAGTAATCAAAGTCATTTTGGTTACTTTTTTCTTTTATTATGGTACATTCTTCTCCCTCTCCTTTTCTTTGCATACCATATTAAAACAAGTTATCATAAGATGTATTGTTTACTTTATGAAAATAATGTTAGGTGGGAAATACATGTTAGAACAATTTCATATACATGCTGATTTAAAGCAGCAACTGGCAACAATTCACGAAAAAAACAAACAAGCAGCTGGTGAAAATGGACATTTAATCGGTACAAAAATGTACAAAGCATCGGATAATAGCATTATTGAGGATGCAATTACAGCACTTCTGCTTGGTAAAAATATTCTACTGAAGGGACCAACCGGAAGCGGAAAAACAGTCCTTGCAGAAACTCTATCTTCCTTATTCCAAAAACCAATGCACAGTATTAACTGTTCGGTTGATTTAGATGTGGAAGGTATTTTAGGATACAATACATTAAAAACAAAAGACGGGGCATCTGAAGTTTCCTTCGTTGACGGTCCTCTTATGAAAGCAATGAAAAATGGGCATTTCCTATATATCGATGAAATTAATATGGCAAAACCTGAAACACTTCCACTTCTTCACGGTGCATTGGATTACCGTAAAATGATTACAAATCCATTTACACAGCAAGTTGTATATGGTGATGAAGAATACCGTGTAATTGCTGCAATCAACGAAGGTTATGTTGGAACAAGTGAATTAAATGAAGCATTAAAAAACCGTTTTGTTATCATTGAAGTTCCTTATATTCAAGGCGATACATTAAAACAACTATTATTATCTGAATCAAAATTGAAAGACATTGCAACAATTGAAAAGTTTGTGGCATTCGCAAGTGACCTCATGCCACTTGCTCGTGATGGACGTGTAAGTGAAGAAGCAGCAAGTATTCGTGGTATTATCGATGCATGTGATTTAGGCGTATATATCCCTGTTATGCGTGCGATTGAGCGAAGCATCATCGCGAAATTAAATGATGAAACAGAACAAATGACTGTCCGTGAATTAGCCGAAAGCTATTTCTTTGAGGGATAATTCATGAGACAAATTTTTAGTGACAAAAAAATTGATGCGTCGCTGTTTCTTCAAATGGAAAATTTAATGTATGCTCTTCTAAAAGAAGATGATGCTTACTTAGAGTATGGCTATAAAGCTTATTACGACGAAGTTGAAAAAAAGGTTGTCATTAGTCACTTTTGGGATGATCGCAAAGAAGAAGATACAGTAATCGGATTAAAAAGCGAAGTGTTTTTAAAAGCACTTGGCAATAAACATTACTCAGACATGAAGTTAATTCGCTCTTATGCGATCGAATTACAAGAGTCCCCTCTTAAAAAGTTTTTAACACAATTATTTGTTCTGTTAGAAGATTTACGAGTTGAAGAAATTGTAAAAAGCCTACGTCCTGGAACGAAACATATCTTTAGACGACGCAAGGAAATGTACCGAAATTATTTTGGCTCACAAAATGAAATAAATCGTGTTCGTAACTATCATGGAGATCGTCTATTTTGTCTATGCTATCTTTCACTAACAAGCGATAAATATGAAATGTTTAACAACGAATATTTTGAGCAAATTGAAGCTATTTTACATGAAGCATTTCAGGCTCGTAATACGGAAGATACAATGTATATTGTTGAAAAAATCCGTTATCGCTTAGAAGGTTTTCTTGAAAATGATATGATTAATAACTACTTTGGACATGCGCCGCTCTATTTATCTGTTATTGCAGAAGAAAAAGATGGGCGCGTAGAAGATTTAGCAAATGATGATGTCCAAATCGTAGATGATGACGATAATAAGAGCAAAATTAATGAAAGCTTCTCTACATGGCATCGTGAAAATAAAAATAATGAAAATGAAAACTTCTTACGTTTTGAATTAGAAAGTGGTACGAAAACAAATATGATGGGCGATACGGCTCGTGAGTCTGAAGATGGTGATCAAGCACTCGGTTCAGTACAAGGTACTTCGCAAAAAAGTACACAGTCGAATTTTGATGGCGCTGATACTGAAGATGCGAGAGCTTCCCATGCTTCTAGTCAAAATGAGGGCATATACGGTAAATATAACGTTGGTGCGTCACATACATTTAAAGAAGCTCGTAAGCCAACCCCTGACGATAAGAAAGACTATCAAGCCATCAAGTCAGTCATTAATAAAGACGTAAAAGAATTAAAGAAAATTATTGAAAAAACGATTGAAAACAAAACAAACGCGAATAGCGATAAATACTACGGAAGACTTCGTAAAAAATTTCTACGTATTTATACAGAAAAGCAACCACGTATGTTTTATAAAAAAGGACAAGAATCACAAGAGCTTGATGTTGCCTTTCAGTTATTAGTGGACTGCTCTGGCTCTATGTATAATAAAATGGAAGAAACAAAGAAGAGTGTTGTTCTGTTCCATGAAGCATTAAAATCGTTAAAAATCCCTCATGCGATTAGTGGTTTTTGGGAAGATGCTTCTAGTGCAACACCAGAAGATAAGCCAAACGTAATTCATGAAGTTGTAACATACAAAAATTCAACGTTACCAAACGTTGGTCCAGAAATTATGCAGCTTCGTGAAGAGGAAGACAATCGGGATGGTTACATTATCCGCATCGTTTCTGAAAAGCTTGCAAAAAGGCAAGAGAAACACAAATTCCTGCTCGTCTTTACAGACGGTGAACCATCTGCATTAGACTATCAGCAAGACGGTATTTTAGATACACACGAAGCGGTTAAACTTGCTCGTAAAAGCGGTATGGAAGTCATCGGGATTTTCATCGAAGAAGGCGAAGCAAAAGAAGCAACATATCAATTAATGAAAAATATTTATAACCATCACTTCTTAGTGGCGAATCATGCTGAAGATTTACGCTTAAAGATTAAACCGTTATTGAAAAAATTATTACTGAAGACGATTGAATAGGAAACAGGAGCTGATTTTAGCTCCTGTTTTTTAGTTGAAATATATCTACCGGTCGATATATTTGAAAAAGCGCTGATAAAAGGAAATGAAAAATTCATAGAAATCTTTTTGGGTATATTAAAGAAGAAGTCTACTATCAAATATACTTGAAAGGATGTTTCATTTGTCCCCAAAAAAGGATGAACAATATACAGATTTTACAGCTGCTGAAGCAAGACATCAATATGTCATTCCCGAAGAGTTTCCTGAGGGCCCTTACGGTTCTTCCACTAACAGAAAGTTAGGAAAATCGACTCCTTGGGAGAAAGAACAAAAAGCGCATAAAGCATTTAGCTACGAATATGAGAAACAATATGAAGAAACGGAACAACAATACCCTGAATCTAGCACCGAACCAGGAAGTCTAGATACGAATAAGGTAAAGTCTATATAACGAAAAAACTTATTTCTTCCCTAGACTATGTTTAGGTATGCTGACAAAAAGAGCCGATTCAAAAAATTGAATCGGCTCTTTTTTCATTAGCTAAGTACTAACTCAGCTTCTAATTTTTTTTTTAATTTAGCAAGCATATCAGCTGTCATTTTATCTAAATCATACTCCGCTTTAAAGCCCCACTCTTCTTTCGCTGCTGTTGCATCAATTGAGTTTGGCCAGCTGTTAGCAATGGTTTGACGAGCTGGATCCACAGCATAATCCATTGTAAACGTCGGAATATGCTTGCGAATTGCTGCTGCAATTTGTTCTGGCTCGAAGCTCATTGCGGTAATATTAAAAGCGTTACGATGTATCAACTTACTTGGATCTGCTTCCATTAATGAAACAATTGCTTGCAGTGCATCTGGCATATACATCATATCCATGTATGTGCCTTCCGCAATGTAAGAGGTGTAAGCACCTTTTTTAATTGCTTCATAATAAATTTCAACTGCATAGTCCGTCGTACCGCCTCCTGGAGGAGCCACATAAGAAATTAAACCTGGGAAACGGACCCCACGTGTATCAACACCAAATTTTTGATAATAGTAATCACATAACAATTCTCCTGCTACTTTGTTTACCCCATACATTGTAGTAGGACGCTGGATTGTATCTTGCGGTGTATTATCTTTTGGCGTTGTTGGACCAAACGCACCGATTGAACTTGGCGTAAAAAATTTACAGTTTAACTCACGTGCTGCTTCTAATGCATTTACGAGCCCACCCATATTTAAATTCCACGCAAATAACGGATTTTTTTCTGCAGTTGCTGAAAGTAAAGCTGCTAAATGAATAATTGTATCCACTTCATTCCGTTTCGCAATATCATGTAGTTTCTGACCATCAGTTACATCTAATGTTTCAAATGGACCAGATTTTACAACATCACTATCTGTTTCACGAATATCTGTCGCAATAACGTTTGATGCACCGTATACATCGCGAAGTTTCATTACAAGTTCAGAACCAATTTGCCCTAAAGAACCGGTTACTAGAATTTTTTTCATTTTCCCCACTCCTCATTTGCAAGCTTTCAAAAGATGTAATTGTGTTAAATGATTCCCATTTCTTTTCCCACTTTTTCATACTTACGAATTGCTTCATCAAGCATCTCTTTCGTATGAGCCGCTGTTGGCATGTTACGAACACGACCTGTTCCTTTTGCTACAGTTGGGAACACAATTGATTTTGCGTATACGCCTTCTTCATTTAAACGTTTACTAAACTCTTGTGTTAATACTTCATCGCCAATAATACAAGGTGTAATTGGTGTTTCACTTTCTCCAATGTTAAAGCCTAGCTCTTTTAAACCTTGTTTTAAATAACGGCCATTTTCCCATAAACGGTCATGTAGTTCTGTACTTTCCATTAAAATTTCAATAGACCTCATACAAGCCGCCGCATCCGCTGGTGTTAAAGCTGTTGAGAACAAGAATGGACGTGAACGAACTTTTAACCAATCAATTAAGTTTTGCTTCCCTGCTACATATCCTCCAATTACCCCAATTGCTTTTGATAATGTACCAATTTGGAAATCTACTTTATCAGAAAGGCCAAAATGTTTTACAGTCCCTGCACCTTGTCCAAGTACGCCTGAACCATGTGCATCATCTACATATGTCATTAAATCTAACTCTTCTGCAATCTCAACGATTTCTGGTAGTTTCGCAACATCACCATCCATTGAGAAAACGCCATCTGTAATAACCATTAATTTATTATAAAGACCGGATTCTTTCGCTTCGATTGCTTTTTTGCGTAAATCTTCCATATCAGAATGTTTATAAACGATAATTTTTGCTTTCGATAAGCGGCTACCGTCAATAATAGACGCGTGGTTTAATTCATCAGAAAGAATCGCATCATTTTTATCCATAACAGCTGAAATCGCTGCCATATTACAGTTAAATCCTGATTGATATGCAATCGCTGCTTCTGTATGTTTAAACTTTGCAATTGTTTCTTCTAATTTGATATGCAAATCAAGAGTACCATTAATTGTACGTACCGCCCCTGCACCAACACCATATTTATGAATTGCACCAATTGCTGCTTCTTGCAGACGATTGTCTGTTGCTAAACCAAGATAGTTATTTGAAGATAAGTTAATATATTCTTTCCCGCCAATTGTAATGATTGGTCCATTTGGACTTTCTAGCGGATCAATTACGTTATAAAGCCCCTTTGCTTTTAAATCCTCTAAATTTTCTTCTAAAAAGTTTGCGAGTGTTTTACTAGACATCGTGAAGCCTCCCTATCGTTCATGTAAGCGGATTATTATCTTAATAATGCTAATAATCCCTCTACTAGCTTAACACGTTTTCGAAATTTATTATAGAAAAATAGCTTAAAGAAAACGCTTACAACTTTTAATTATATAGGATTAAATACAAGAAATCTATGATTTACTTCAATTGTTTGATAGAATGAAAAAAATGTTTTTAGGAGCTAAGAAAATGGCATTTACAGAATCTGAAGTATATAATAACGATTCTTTTTTTGAACAGTACATGAAGCGTAGATATCGAAATGATAATCCAAATGATACAATCGAAAAACCAGCCTTATTGCAGCTCATTGGTGATGTGAAAGAAAAGACAATTCTTGATCTAGGATGTGGTGATGCCCAGTTCGGTGTAGAATTATTACAAAAAGGTTGTTTATCCTATACCGGTATTGAAGGCTCTCACCTTATGTATACAGAAGCTATAAAACAACTAGAAAATAAAAATGGAATCGTCCATTTTATAAACCTCAAAGACTATACATATCCCTCTTCTACTTTTGACCTTGTTACATCTAGACTCGCTCTGCACTATATTGAACATCTCGATATTATTTTTCAAAATGTTTATCAAACTTTAAAAAACGACGGCATCTTCACTTTTAGCGTTCAACATCCTGTTATTACTTCTTCATTCGAGAGTTTACAAACTAGCGGTAAGAGAACAAGTTGGCTTATCGACAATTATTTCAAAACTGGAGAGCGTATTGAACCATGGATTGAACAGGATGTCATTAAATATCACCGCACCATCGAACAATATTTTACACTCTTACAACAAGCTGGATTTACAATTACAGATTTACGAGAAGCAATACCAAAACGAAACCATTTTCAAAGCGAAGAAGAATATACACGCCGATTGCGTATTCCTCTTTTTCTCTTGTTTTCTTGTAAAAAATAAAAAAGCGATGAAATTTCATCGCTTTTTTCATTTCACTACCTGCGCTGCTTGTGGAAGTAAACATCTTCCTCTTCCCTGCGGAATACAAAGCGGCGTTCCAAATAACGGATCGGTTATGATTTGACAATCCATCCGAAATACATCACGAACTAATTTACAATCAACAATTTCTTCTGGTTTACCTTGCGCATAAATTTGTTTATCTTGAATGGCTACAATGTTGTCTGCATAGCGGCACGCTAAGTTTAAATCATGTAGTACCATAACGATTGTTCTTTGCTCTGTTTCATTTAATTCAAATAATAAATCTAGCACTTCAATTTGATGTGTCATGTCTAAGTATGTTGTCGGCTCATCTAACAGAATAATATCTGTATCTTGTGCAAGCGTCATAGCAATCCAAGCGCGCTGACGTTGTCCACCTGAAAGAGCATGAACATCACGTTCAACAAATTCCGTCATACCTGTTGCAGCAAGCGCTCTTTGTACCATTTCCTCATCTTTTTCTGACCATTGCTTCAGCCATGTTTGATATGGGTAACGTCCTTGTTTCACAAGTTGCAGTACAGTAAGTCCTTCTGGAGCTTGAGGTCCTTGTGGTAAAATTGCCATTTGACGCGCAATTTGCTTCGTTTGCATATTTTGAATTGCATTATCTTCTAATAAAATATCACCCGATGTCGGTTTTAATAAGCGAGCAAGCGAACGTAATAAAGTTGATTTTCCGCAGCCGTTAGAACCGATAAAAATCGTAATCTTTCCTTTTGGAATCTCTAGGTTTAACTCATTAATTATAGTTGTTTCACCGTAAGACAATGTTAACGATTTAGTCTCTAGTGCTTTTTGCATGTTCATCTTCCTTTACCCCGTTTTTTATAGACAGAAAATCATCTATGTATTTTTTTACCTTTATGAATTTCGACTTTTATAAAGTAAATAAATAAAATACGGAGCACCGATTGCTGATGTAAATACACCTGCTGGAACTTCAAGCGGAGCAAAGACTGTGCGCCCAATTAAATCGGCAGCAAGTACTAAAATCGCACCGACAATAGCTGCTACTGGAAGTAATGCACCATATAAAGAACCAACTAATCTTCTTGAAATATGCGGCGCCATTAAACCAACAAATCCGATTCCACCTGCAAAAGCAACCGCTCCCCCAATTAACGCCGTACTTAGGAGTAGCAGGAAAAAACGTGATTTTGTTAAACGAATCCCAAGTCCGGCAGCAATATCATCACCAAGTTCTTGTGCATTTAAATGTCTCGCCGATATAAATGCAACCACTGTTAAGATAAGAACCCAAGGTGCTAATACCCCTACGTTTTGCCAAGAAGATCCGTAAACAGTACCGGTAATCCATACATTTGCTTGGCTCGCTTGATAGATTGGCGCTAACAGCATAAATAATGTTGTCGCTGCCTTTGTCAGTGCCCAAAATCCGACACCTATTAAAATAAGACTAACTGCTGATAATCCATCATTTCTCCATGCGAATAAATATACAAAAAATGCGACGACAGTTGCACCAATAAATGCTGCTAGCGGCATATAATGAATGCTTACTGTTAATGCATTGTTCTTATCACTAAATAAAGCAAGAAATAATACAACCGCTACACTTGCACCACCTGTAATTCCAATAATATCAGGCGAAGCAAGCGGATTTCGAACGAGTCCTTGTAAAATACAACCTGCTACAGCAAGAGCTATCCCTACAAGAATTGCAATTAAAATGCGCGGCATACGGAACTTATTTACAACCATATTAGACATCGCATCACCGTTTCCAGTAATTGCTTGCCATACATCATATGGGGCGATCTTCATCTCCCCCATACCTGCGCTTGCAAAGAATAATCCTATTAAAACAACGAATAAACCTAACAAGACGAGACAAGCTCGTTTATACATTAAAAACGAGAGGCCGTCTTTTCCTATACGAAACGGAATATACTTCTTCATTTGCTAAGCCCTCTCTTACGTGCAATATAAATAAAGAATGGTGCACCAATAAATGCTGTCATAACCCCTACTGGAACTTCTTGTGGCATAATGACATATCTTGCAGCAATATCTGCAAGTAATAACAAAATGGCACCTAACAACCCACTATACGGAACTCTCCAGCGATGATCTACACCGACAAGAGCTTTTGCAAAATGAGGGATAATAATTCCAACAAAACCAATTGGACCTGCAACAGCAACAGATCCACCTGACAATAAAACAATAATAAGTAGTACAAATGCCTTCATCATCACTGTTCGTTGTCCTAGCCCTTTTGCTACATCTTCTCCCATCATGAGTGTATTCACTTTTCCTGCCATCATAAGAGAAGCAATCCAGCCAACTAATAAATATGGAAATACAGATTGTAATACTTCTAACTTTCTCCCTTGTACGGAACCAGCTTGCCAAAATAATACTTCTTCTAACGCCTGCTCATTTAATACAAGCAACCCTTGGGTTAAAGAAGAAAATAAGGCACTTATCGCTACTCCTGCCAAAGTCAATTTGAGAGGCGTTGTCCCTTCTTTACCTAAAGAACTAGAAGCAAATACAAGTGCTGCAGCAACTGCTGCACCGAAAAAAGCAATCCACGTAAACGCTGACAAAGATGAAATCGAAAAAACAACGATGGCTACAACGATGAAAAACGCAGCACCTGAGTTTAATCCGATAAAATCCGGAGCAGCAAGTGGATTCTTAGTTAAAGTTTGCATAAAACAACCAGCGATGGCTAAACTAGCACCAACACTAGCAGCGATAAGCGCACGTGGAAGACGTACGTTTTGAATAATAATATGTTCATTCGAACCATTAAAATGGAAAAAAGCATCCAATGCTAGTTTCCAACTCGTATTTGTATATCCGAAAATAATACTCCCCCAAATACAAGTAATAACTGCAATGATTCCAACAAATAATCCAACCCATTTTGCTTGATTTGTTTTTAATAACATGCAGCGTTTCTCCTTTAATGCATAATGATACGTTGTTAGTGTATTGTAACTTAATTTGCATTGTCAATGATAGTAATAATTATTTTCAGTTGTAGCGATAATGATTGTAAATTATTACTATTGACAATATATTCATAAAACCGTAATATCAATTTTGATAATGAAAACTATTCTCAATATGTAGGGGGATACATAATGAATTTCATCAAACAAAAATCGTTTGCGTTATTTGCATTCGTACTATCATTTTCACTCCTTTTAGGTGCATGTAGTAACTCATCTAACAAGGCAGAACCTAAAAAAGAAGAAAAGAAAGAAATGATTACTGTAGAACATGCAATGGGTAAAACAGAAGCTCCTGCAAATCCAAAACGCGTTGTTATTTTAACAAATGAAGGAGCAGAGGCTTTACTTACTCTTGGTGTTACACCAGTAGGTGCTGTAACGCCACCTACTACTGGCGACTCATGGTATCCACATATGAAAGATAAAATGAAAGATGTAAAATCTGTCGGTAACGAAAGTCAAGTCAATGTCGAAGCAATTGCCGCATTAAAACCTGATTTAATTATCGGTAACAAAATGCGTCAAGAAAAAATATACGAGCAGTTAAATGGCATTGCTCCTACTGTTTTCGCAGAAACACTACGCGGTGAATGGAAAGATAACTTTAAATTTTATGCAAAAGCATTGAATAAAGAAAAAGAAGGTCAAAAGGTATTAGCTGATTACGACAAACGTATCAAAGACTTAAATGGAAAGCTTGGGGATAAAGTAAATCAAGAAATTTCTATGGTACGCTTTATGCCTGGTGATGTTCGTATTTATCACGGCGATACATTCTCTGGTGTTATTTTAAAAGAACTTGGCTTCAAACGTCCTGGTGATCAAAACAAAAATGACTTTGCAGAACGTAACGTATCTAAAGAACGTATCCCTGCAATGGATGGCGATATCATCTTCTACTTTACTTACAATCAAGGAAATGAGAAAAAAGGCTCTGAACTTGAGAAAGAATATATAAACGATCCTTTATTCAAAAACTTAAATGCTGCAAAAAACAACAAAGTATATCAAGTTGACGATGTAATTTGGAATACAGCTGGCGGTGTAATGGCTGCAAACTTAATGCTAGATGACATTGAAAAACGATTTGTAAAGTAAACTCTTTATTCAAAACAGTTCCCCTTTTTGGGGAACTGTTTTTTATTTCATAAAAGTGTCACATTATTTCATTTTGTATTTTTATTCTCAATATGTTATATTATAATAACAAATAAAATATATTTTCTCTATATCAGAAGAATTGTTTTAATCTAAATTTTCTGATTAATCTTTATTTTATTTTCTTTTAGAATTCAAATACTACATTTGAAAACGCTTATTATCTCGTTTTCAGGGAAAAATACGATAACGGATAGAGATTCAATAGATTGTTTAAGAAATTTTCTTTCTATTTCCATATAATTCTATTGACTTCTAAATATTTTGTAAATTAAAATGATTACATAAATATCCGTTATACAGGATTAGGGGGAAGCAAAAATGGATGCAGCTTTAAAATTAAAAAAAGCTGAAGAACAACAATCACCAAAAAAACATCCACCTGGATTATATTTGTTGTTCTTAACAGAAATGTGGGAAAGATTTAGTTACTACGGAATGCGTGGCCTTTTAGTTCTTTATTTAACAACAACTGTTGTAAGCGGCGGTCTTGGATTCGACAAGGCTTTTGCAGTACAATTATACGGAATTTTTACAGCATTAGTATATTTCACACCAATTGCAGGTGGGTGGTTAACTGACCACTTTATTACAAGACGTCATGCAATTACCCTTGGTGGTATTATTATGGCAATTGGTAACTTTGTACTATTTTCAATGAATACAAAAACCGGTCTCTTTTTAGGACTAGGATTATTAGTCATCGGTAATGGATTCTTCAAACCAAATATTTCTACACTTTTAGGTGAACTATACGGTGAAAATGATTCACGCCGTGACAGTGCTTTTACAATCTTTTACATGGGTATCAACGTAGGGGCTTTCTTTGCACCACTAATTTGCGGATTCCTTGCAGAAGATTTCTTTAAAACAAGCGCTAATGGCGTTATGGTTATGGGTTATAAATACGGGTTCCTTGCAGCTTGTATCGGTATGATTGTTGGACAGATTTTCTTTAACCTATTAGCTCCTCGTTACCTTGGTAATGCAGGAACAACAGTTGTAGGTAAAAAGTCACAAGACAAAAATGCAAAAGTAATTGAGAAAAAACCTTTAACAAAACAAGAAAAGAACCGTACTTGGGCAATCGTTATTTTAACTTGCTTCGTAGTTTTCTTCTGGGCAGGTTTTGAACAAGCTGGTAGCTCTTTAACACTATATACAAACACATTTGTTGATCGTACAATTTTCGGATGGGAAGTTCCAACATCTTGGTTCCAATCTGTTAACCCAGCATTTATCGTACTATTAGCACCATTCGTATCTATGTTATGGATGAAACTATCTAAAACAAAAAATGGTGACTTAAAAGTTCCAACAAAAATGGCACTTGGTATGATTTTACTAGGCATTGGCTACCTTGTTTTAACATTAGCTGTTCTGAAAACTGGAAGCGATGAAGCACATATTGCTACTAAAGCAAACTTATTATTCATCGTATTCACATACCTGTTCCATACAATTGGTGAACTATTCTTATCACCAATCGGTCTATCAATGGTAAGTGCAATTGCTCCTGTAAAATTAGCATCCCTATTAATGGGAGTATGGTTAGCTGGTTCTGGTATGGCGAACTATCTAGCTGGCGCACTAGCTGCCTTCACACAATCTTTAGGATATCTAGAAGTATTCGCAAGCATTGGTATTATCGTAATCGTACTTGGGTTAGTACTTCTTATGTTCTCTAAAAAAATTGCACATATGATGGAATAAAAAAAGCGGAGAAAATTCTCCGCTTTTTTTATTGCTCTTCTAGCGCTGTAACATCTACTTGTACTGTTTCATTTGGTGATTTCACATCATGTACATTTGCAACCCCACGTCCCTCATCACAACTTTCAATCCAAACCGGTACACCATGATAAGTTACATCGATTCTACTCGAAGATGATAAAATTTGTTTTACGCGCTTTACATCCATCCTTCATTCCTCCTTTTACTTACTACACTCTTATTTATCTTCTCATTTCTCTTTGAAATATATTCCGTGAAAACTCCTGTCACTTATCTCCTTCAGATCTTAAAGTGGGGTTTTCACGCCTATTTTTATAGAAAAAAGACGTGCATTTCCACGTCTTTTTTCTATAATATTCAATTTTATGAAAATAATGTCTTTACAACTTCACTTACTTTCTCATTATGCACTTGATAATATACTTCTAAGCCGCGTCTTTCAAAACGAACAACTTTATTCTGCTTTAATTTCGTTAAATGCTGTGAAACAGTAGATTGCGGAATTTCTAATACTTCCTGCAATTGTGTTACGTTACAAGTTCCACGCCCCATAAGCTCCATTACAAGGCGAAGACGGAGCGGGTGAGCTAACGCTCGTAGCATTTGTACATCCTCTTCTGAAATACGACAATCAAATTGATTTTGATTCATAAAGTTCCCCTCATTTTTTCATTTTTATTTTCTCTTTATTTATTTTTATATATTTGTTTTTATATTTCCTGTTACGACACAACTTTATCAACCTAAAATAAAAAAAATATTTCCTCCTTTTATCAACATACAATTAAGGGCAGAAACCCCTGCTGATTTTGAATATTATACTACACAGCTTAGTGAAAAAGCAAAAAATACAGATCGGAATACTTTGCTTCTAAATGCTGTTTTCTCAACCTTTTTGTTATATTTTTTCACTCACAATATTTACCGTAATAATATTGTAAAATATTGTTCTTAAATGATATGTGAATGTAATCTTTTTAGTTATTCGACCTATAAAAATTGCTTTGTTACGATGAAAAGAGTTAAATTTTGGTAAAGAGGAGGATCCACAATTAAAAAGCGGTTAATAATAGTCTTAATTAATATTGCACTTGACTATACAATTATCCAAAACTTCCTCCTTTATTCTTGATGACAAAAGAATTATTCATTTTAAACATGTAGGACCAATGACATATGAAAATATGGTTGAGTATATGGAGAGTCCATCAGTGGGGTTTTCTTCATCCCCACCTATCTTCCTCATTTCCCTCTAAATCTTGAAGTGTGGATCTTACTGCCCGTTAATGCGGGATAAATTAGGAATCGTGTACTTTAATATACACGATTCCTCTTTTTGTCTAGTTTATGAACAAAATGTAACGGAATTTTTACAGTTAACACTATCATGGAATAATTATACTTTTTTACGTTGACAATAGTGTTGAAGAGGAATATACTAGGCAATGTAAGTTGATTGTGAATTTTTTCACAAATAATGTGAATGTCTTCACATATTATAGATAGGAGTTGTCATTATTATGAATACTTGGACACAAATTTATGACCCGTTGAACAACATTTGGTTATCAGCACTTGTCGCTGCTCTTCCAATCTTATTCTTTGTTCTTTGTTTAACAGTATTTAAGATCAAAGGATATTTATCAGGACTTTATAGCGTAATTTTAGCAATCATTCTTTCCATATTCGTTTACAAAATGCCTGCAACTATGGCTGTATCATCAGCTGCATTTGGTGTAGCAGCTGGATTTTATCCAATTTGTACAATTGTTATTGCAGCTATTTTCCTTTACAAATTAACAGTAAAAACTGAACAATTTAATGTCATTCGCGACAGTATTTCAAGTATTACAAATGACCGTCGCCTTCAAGTGTTATTAATCGCTTATTCTTTCGGTGCTTTCTTAGAAGGTGCAGCTGGATTTGGTGTACCAGTTGCAATTACAGCAGCATTACTTGTAGGTATGGGATTTAACCCATTAAAAGCAGCAGGTATTTGTTTAGTTGCAAATATTGCTGGTGGCGCAATGGGAGCAATGGGTATTCCAGTTACAGTACCTGCTCAATTAACACAAATAGATGCCTTAACTGTCGGTCGTCAAACTGTAACATTATTACCTTTCATTAGCTTTGTATTACCATTCTTACTTGTTGCAATGGTAGATGGCTTTAAAGGAATTAAAGAAACTTGGCAAGGTATCCTTGTAAGTGGTGGTTCTTTCGCTATTACTCAATTCGTTGTAACATACTACCTTGGCGCAGAATTAACTGATATTTTCGCTGCAGTTGTCAGCATGGTTGCACTTGCATTATTCCTGCGTGTATGGCAACCAAAATCTTCAGCTCAAACTGAAGAACAAGTAGAAAAACATAGCTACACAATGAAACAAATTTTATACGCTTGGTCACCATTTGCATTCTTAACTGCATTCGTAACAATTTTCAATTTAAAAGCAATCAAAAGTTTATTCGCTCCAAACGGTGCGTTAGCAAACTTAGTATTTAATATCCAGATTCCTGGTTTACACAATCACGTTATTAAAACAACACCAATTGTAAATGCGGATACACCATTTGCAGCAATCTTCAAGCTAGATGTATTTTCATCTACAACTACTGCAATTGTACTAGCAATTATCGTATCTTTACTTGTATATCGCGCAAAAGGCCAATTGGTTAAAGAACTAACTATTGAAACATTAAAAGAGTTGAAAGCTCCAATTTATACAATTTGTAGTGTAATTGCATTAGCATATGTAACAAACTACTCTGGTATGTCTTCTACTCTTGGACTAGCTTTATCATCTACTGGTAAGGCCTTCCCAATCTTATCTCCAATCTTAGGTTGGATTGGCGTATTCTTAACTGGTTCTGTAGTATCAAGTGGTTCATTATTTGCACCACTTCAAGCAGTAACTGCAGCACAATTAGATATCGTACCTTCTACACTTGTTGCTTTAAACGTAGTCGGCGGGACAATGGCAAAAATGGTATCACCACAATCTGTAGCAGTTGCTTGTGCGGCAGTTGGACTAGTTGGTAAAGAATCTGTCCTATTTAAAACAGCAATGAAATATAGTTTGATTTTCTTAGTCATAATTAGTTTACTTCAACTTAACTCTATATTTAATATCTTTTAAAAGATGAAAACGATCCCTCACGTGGGATCGTTTTTTTATCTTCTTCTTTCTAACCATTCACTCATTCTTATACTTTGGTATAAAAAAATCCTAATACACACAGTATCAGGATTTTTTATTCTCCAATAGCGACGCACCAGCAATTTCGGGATGTGTCATTTCATATGGATCCAAAATAATATCAAGTTCCTCTTCTGTTAACACACCATGCTCTAAGCAAAGCTCACGAACAGATTTACCTGTTTCAATCGCTTCGCGAGCAATGCGAGATGCCGTCTCATATCCAATATGAGGATTCACCGCTGTAATAATCCCAACGCTTTTCTCAACATATTGTTTTAACAATTCTTCATTTGCAGTAATACCTTTAATACAATACTCACGAAATACGCGGAATGCATTATTCATAATACTAATGGATTGAATTAAATTAAATACTAACACCGGCTCCATTACATTTAGTTCTAATTGTCCTGCTTCTGATGCTAAACATATTGTATGGTCATTTCCAATAACTTGGAAGGCCACTTGATTAATTACTTCTGCCATAACTGGATTTACTTTTCCTGGTATAATAGATGATCCTGGTTGACGAGCTGGTAATTGAATTTCAGCCAATCCGACACGTGGGCCAGATGCCATAATGCGCAAGTCATTTGCAATTTTAGACATATTCATCATACATACTTTTAGTGCTGCTGATACTTCTGTATACGCATCTGTGTTTTGCGTTGCATCCACTAAATGTTCTGCACCAACTAGTGGAAATCCGCTAATACTGCATAAATGCTTTACAACTTGCTCAATATAAATTGGATTTGCATTTAATCCGGTCCCAACAGCCGTTGCGCCCATATTCACTTCATACAAATGTTGACGAGACTGCTTAATGCGTTTTATATCACGCCCAAGCACTCGGCTATATGCTTCAAATTCCTGCCCAAGACGAATTGGAACTGCATCTTGCAGATGTGTACGCCCCATTTTTATCACATGATCAAATTCTTTTGCTTTATCGGTAAATGCACGATGAAGTGCATCCATTGTAATAAGAAGTTCTTCTAACATCATAAGCGCCGCAATATGAATTCCTGTTGGGAACGCATCATTTGTTGATTGCGCCATGTTCACATGTGTATTCGGGCTAATGATTGCATAGTTTCCTTTTTCATGCCCCATTCTCTCAAGTGCACGGTTTGCAATAACCTCATTTGTATTCATATTAATAGAAGTCCCTGCCCCGCCCTGAATTGGGTCTACAATGAACTGCTCATGAAACTTCCCATCAATAATTTCCTGAGCCGATTTTGCAATTTCTTCCCCAATATTTGCGTGCAAATAACCTGTTTCCATATTTGCACGTGCTGCAGCTTTTTTAACCATTGCCATTGCTTTAATTAATGACGTATGAATACGATATCCTGTAATCGGAAAATTTTCTACTGCTCGTAATGTTTGAACACCATAGTAAGCTGCATTTGGTACTTCCTTTTCTCCTAAAAAATCTTTTTCAATACGTATCCCTTTCGTTGCTACCATTTTTCATCACCTATACTTTTCATTCTAATCGATGACCTAAAAACGATTTCTATAAAGATATGATTTTTGTAAGAGATATATTTCTATATCTTCCTTCAATATATAGCACCTTTTTTGAAAGCGCAAACAATATTGTTTTTCTGCAAAATCGATGACGCACTCATACTTCTAATTTATAAAGATTACGCAATTGCTGTATCTTCCGCTTCAACTTTCTTTATTTCTACTCGTTTAATTTGATGCACATCTTTTTCAAGAACTTTGAAAATCCAGCCATTCGTTTCAATGACATCACCTTCAATAATTGTCTGTTTTTGCATCATAATCCAACCACCAATCGTATCTACATCGTCAGCAAACAAATGTAAACCGAGCAAATCATTTACTTCACTAATGAGTACTTTTCCATCGATAATTTTATACGTTTCGCTTATATGTTCGATGGGTGGATGTTCATCTTCATCATATTCATCCCGAATTTCACCAACTATTTCCTCTAAAATATCTTCAAGTGTTACAATTCCCGCCGTCCCCCCATATTCATCATATAAAACGGCAAGGGGAATTCTTCTTTTCTGCATTTGCAGTAACAAGTCATGGATTGGGATATTTTCCAAAACTTCAATAACAGGTCTCGTATACGGAATAATAGAACATTCTTCGTTTTGTCCACCATCCATATAGCGAATAAATAAGTCTTTTACATTAACCATCCCAATAATCTCATCTTTATCCTCTCCAAATACAGGATACCTTGTATACTTTTCTTGTCCAATCACTTTAATATGTGTTTCGAACGGTTCATCTTCATATAAACCAACTATTTCAGTGCGTGGAACCATAATTTCTTTTGCTAACCGATTATCAAATTCAAAAATATTATTTACATATTTAAATTCCGCCTGATTAATTTCTCCGCTTTTATAGCTCTCCGATAAAATAAGTCTTAATTCCTCCTCTGAATGTGCAACTTCATGCTCAGAAGCAGGGGATAATCCAAATATGCCAGTCACGAGGCGAGCTGAGCCATTTAGAGCCCAAATAAACGGATACATAATCCGGTAAAAATAAATGAGCGGCTGAGATAGCAACAAACTTACTTGCTCCGCTTTTTGAATGGCAAAGGTTTTTGGTGCTAGCTCTCCAATCACAACATGTAAAAATGTAATAACGACAAATGCAATAATAAAAGAAACAGTACTCGCAATTGCAGGTGAAAATTCAATTTTTAAAAATAACGGCTCTAATACATGCTTTATCGTTGGTTCGCCTAACCAACCTAGTCCTAGAGCTGTAATTGTAATTCCGAGCTGACATGCGGATAAATATTCGTCTAAATTTGAAATCACTTTCTTAGCTGCTAGTGCGCCACGTTTTTTTTCTCCTACAAGCTGATCAATGCGACTACTACGCACTTTTATAATCGCAAATTCAACTGCCACAAAAAAACCAGTTAATGCAATAAGAATAACAACCATGATTAATTTAGCAATTTCCAAAGAACACCTTTAGCTTTTCTTAGCTAAAGTTACACCTCCTTTTTAAAAGAAGTTTTCTCCCAATCAAAGAAGTTGATTGAATGAAAAACGAATGGAAGTTTCACTTTGTTCTTATTCTCTTCATTTGTCAAAAAGCAAACCTATATAAATTTCCCCAATTTTAGTCCTCATATAACTCCAATGGTAAACAATCAGGATCTTGAAAAAACACAAACTGTTTCCCTGTTATTTCATCAACACGTATTGGCTCTGTCTCTATTCCACATCGCTTTAGATGCCCCACTGCTTCATGTATATCTGTAACTGCAAATGCTAAATGTCTAAGACCAGCTGCTTCAGGAAAACTTTGCCGCTTTGGAGGATTTGGAAATGAAAATAACTCAATTTGATACTGTCCTCCTACACATAAATCTAATTTATACGAATCCCTTTCTTCTCTGTAAACTTCATTCAACACATTAAATCCCAATATATTAACATAAAAATTTTTAGATATTTTGTAATCAGAACAAATGATTGCAATATGATGCACTCTAGATATATTCATACTCTACTTCATTCCTCTCTTTACCTAACATGCATATTCTCCCTTGAAATGAAAAACCTATATAACAGAACATATCATAAGGAGGCTTATTATGAAATTTGTTACTTTTTTTCTCGGTCTTGCCGTTGTTTTCTTTCTTGCCTTCATTGCAAGTAACAATAAAAAGCATATCAAATTCAAACCGATTTTCATTATGCTTATTATACAGTTAATTTTAACCTTTTTACTATTAAATACAGAAATCGGCCTCATACTTGTAACCATGATTTCTAATGTATTTACGAAATTATTGGCCTATGCTGCATCTGGGGTAAACTTTGTATTTGGTGGTATTACGAATAAAGGTGAAATGCCCTTCTTCTTAAATGTACTCTTACCAATTGTCTTCATCTCCGTCTTAATTGGTATTTTACAACATTTTAAAATATTACCATTCTGTATTCGTTGGATCGGTTTTTTCCTTAGTAAAATAAATGGACTCGGAAAGCTTGAATCTTATAATGCTGTCGCTTCTGTCATTGTAGGCCAATCAGAAGTATTCATTACCGTAAAAAAACAGCTTGCGCAAATTCCAAAGCATCGTCTCTATACACTATGCGCCTCCGCCATGTCGACCGTATCGATGTCAATCGTCGGTGCTTATATGACAATGATTGAACCAAAATATGTAGTAACTGCTCTTGTCTTAAATTTATTTAGCGGCTTTATTATCGTACTTATTATTAATCCATATGATGTTAAAGAAGAAGAAGATATTTTAGAAATTAAGGGTGAAAAGCAAACCTTTTTTGAGATGCTTGGAGAATACATTCTAGATGGATTTCGTGTTGCTATTGTTGTCGGTGCTATGCTGATTGGATTTGTTGCCTTAATTAGCTGTATCAATGATTTATTCCATATTATTTTTGGAATTACATTTCAGCAATTACTTGGTTATGTTTTCTCTCCTATCGCTTTTCTTATTGGTGTGCCAAGTAACGAAATTGTCGCAGCAGGAAGTATTATGGCTACAAAGCTTGTAACGAATGAATTTGTAGCCATGATGGATCTCAGTAAGCTTGCAAACAGCCTCACTCCTCGTACAGTAGGCATTATTTCAGTTTTTCTTGTATCCTTTGCAAACTTCTCTTCTATAGGAATTATTTCTGGTGCCGTTAAAGGATTAAATGAAGAACAAGGAAATGTCGTTGCTCGCTTCGGTTTAAAACTGTTGTACGGTGCGACACTCGTCAGCATTTTATCTGCAATTATTGTAAGCATTATGCTATAAGAAGGTAAAATTTAATCCTTTTCTTATTCATACTTTTTGTATACAATACGAATAGATGTCTCATAAATACTCGAGACATCTATTTTTTTATACATGTACAACAACATCTATTTAGCGTACAATGTCTTTTATGTGTCTCGTCTATGCATTATAAGATAATATGCAAATTGAATGATTTAAAGGAGAACTAAATAATGAAATCTGATGTAGAAAACACGAATAGAACCTCAAAGAGGCGATTTAAAAAAAGACGCCTACTATGGTTTATTCTCATTCCATTACTTATTGTAACAATTGGTGGCGGAAGCTATTCCTTCCATATATACAGTAAAGCAAAATCAATTGTAAATAATGCATATTCTAAATTAGATAGAGGAGATAAATCGGATAAACGAGAAAAAGCTGTTAAGCCGATGACGGACAATGTTTCTGTCCTTATTATGGGTGTTGATGAAAGTGACCTCCGTGAAAAATCTTACGGCAAAGCAACGCGTACCGATGCATTATTACTTGCAACAATTAATAAAAATGATAAATCAGTAAAACTTGTTAGTATACCACGTGACTCTCTTGTATATATTAAATCACGCGATAAACAAGATAAGATTACGCATGCTCACGTATTTGGAGGCGTAGATAGTACAATTGATACAGTCGAGAACTTTTTAAATGTTCCTGTTGACTATTATGTTAAATTTAACTTTAAATCCTTTATAAAAATTGTAGATTCCCTTGGTGGCATCGATGTTGATGTTCCTGTTGAATTTACAGAACAAAATAGTAAGGACGAACCAGGTGCAATCCATCTAAAAAAAGGGCGTCAGCATTTAAATGGTGAAGAAGCACTTGCTTTAGCTAGAACTCGTCATATCGACAGCGATTATATGCGTGGTCAGCGTCAGCAACTTGTTTTGGAAGCCATTGCTCAAAAAGCGCTATCCATAAATTCCATTAATAAAATTAGCAGCTTATTAGATGCTGTTGATCATGATTTAAAAACAAACTTAACATTTGATGACATGATGACAATTACAAAGAGCACAATGGGCTCAAATCTAAAGATGGATAAACTCCAAGTAAAAGGTGAAGATAAATATATAGGTGGCATCTACTACTACATTCCTGACGAAAAGAGTGTACAGGACATATCTAAAACATTGAAACAACATCTCGATGTTACGAATAAAACTGAACATAAAAAATTATAATAAAAAGGCTGCTAGGACTTTCCCAGCAGCCTTTTTATTATAATTTTCAACAAAATACTTTCATTTTCTTTCGCAAATAATGACAAAAAGAGACAAATGTTACAAAATTGTAACGTTTTTTATAAAAATATTACACCCGCAATTAAAATAATAGTATACTAGTACATACATAATACTATTTTTATCATTCATACATTAAAAATGAATACATATGACCTTATATATTAATTTTTTGGGGGGAAGTAAATGAAGCTACGTAACTTACTGATTGGTTCTGCTGTCACTGGTGGAATATTACTATGTGCAGGTGGGATTGGTGGTTATCAATACGTGTCTAAATTGAATAAACAGCTTGATATAAATGTATTACCACATACTACATTTGAAGGCACTTCTCTTGATGGTAAAAGTAAAAAAGATGTTCAAGAAATTATTCAACAAAAAATTGATGAATCAAACAAAAAATCTCTTAACTATACATTCCAAGGCAATACACAAGCTTATACGTGGAAAGACTTAGGTGTTGAATATAAAGAAACGGAAATTGTCGAAAAAATCTTTAAAGAGCAAAAAGGAAATGTGATAAATCGCTATAAAATGCGAAAACAAGCTGAAAATGGCGAGTTAAAACGTGAATATAAACTAACGCCACAGTTAAATACAACTACTTATGAAGCCTTTATAAAAGAAAAATATAATGAAACCTTAGAGGAACCTGTAAATGCTGAATTAAGTATTTCCGGAACAACAATAAATATTAGTCAAAGTCAAAATGGCGAAAAAGTTGATAAAGATAAATTAAAAGAATTAACAGCAAAAGCAATTACTGCTGGTACACAAGATATTCAGCTCCCAATTGCCTCCATAAAGCCCGAACGCTCTACAGAAGATATGCAAAATATGGGGATTACACAAGTGATTGCTGAATATTCTACTCCTATGGCTGGTCGAAACGGGAGCCAATCCTTTAATGTAAACAAATCTGCTAATACTTTAAGCGGAGCAATTGTAGCACCTGATGAAACATTTAGTTTCAATGAACGCGTTGGTATTACAGATGCTGCGCATGGCTATAAAT
Organism: Bacillus cereus group sp. N21; assembly: GCF_016483395.1. Taxonomy (NCBI): domain Bacteria; kingdom Bacillati; phylum Bacillota; class Bacilli; order Caryophanales; family Bacillaceae; genus Bacillus; species Bacillus cereus group sp. N21. The sequence goes on along the minus strand of NZ_JAEHBX010000004.1, from coordinate 84,047 downwards.
CTGCTGCTGTATTCCTACAAGGAAAAGTTGTCCAGAGCGCCGGTGGTGGGGTTTGCCAAGTGAGTAGTACCCTATATGGGGCAGCATTACGTGCTGATTTAGGAGTTGTTGCTCGTAGTAACCACTCTATGCCTGTTCATTACTTGCCACTTGGTCAAGATGCTGCTGTAGCAGATTATGGCCCAGATTTAAAATTCAAAAATAATACTGGCAAATATATTTACATTCAAGCGTTTTCCAATGGTAGCAGCATAACTACACGTATTTTCGGTACACCTACTGGCAAGAACGTAGAAGTTTCATCAAAAGTAATTGGCGAGACTGAAAATAAAATTACGGCTGTCACATATAAAAAAGTAACACAAAACGGTCAAGTCATCTCAAATGGCCAAATTTCAAAAAGCGTATACAAAAAGGCGTGATGATTCACGCCTTTTTATTTTGCAATAAACGTACAAATGTCCCCATATGTTCCCTCGTCTCTTCTAAAGACCATATACGGCTTCCTTGTTTAGCTACTATTAAACAACCTTCTTCCCATGCCTCTGTCTGCTTTATATGTAATAACTCGCTTTTTAATTTTTCAATTGTTTCCTGATCCTCTTGTTCTAGAAACTCAGTCATTACATTTATTATTTCATCCTCATACACACTTAACGTGCAATATGCTCTTAAGAAATATTGAAGTGTCGGATACATGCTTCCCCCCCTTTCTTACTTATCTGATGGATAGGAAGTAATGATTTTAAATCCTAATGCCCCTGATTTATCTCTCGCCAAAACGGTAACTGTATTCATAAGCTTATCTTTTACACTCATATCTCGCTTTAATACCGTTTTTCCAACAGGAAATGAATGCTTCGTATTTAATACAAGACGATTTTCTTTGGAGTTCTTTAACCATTTCTCAATTTCCTGCTCATGTTGCTTTAAGCTATCTTTTACAGCTTTTGTTGCTATCTCTTTATCATAATATGTACTTGCAGCTGATACTTTATCTGTCTGCAACCGCTTCTTTAGCTCATCTTCTGTTTTCCCAACATGTCGTTCTATCGTATGGCCATTTTTCGGTGGTCCTTCCATTTCATCTAAAATCGTATCTTTAATTTTTTCTACTGATGTTGAATTATTTTCTTTCAGGTTCGCTTTGTTTTGCTCTTGTCCCGCACAACCGCTTAAGATAAGAACCATTGCAAACAAGCTACTCAAGAAAGTACCCCATAATCGTTTCATCATATCACCTCTTTCATGATTATTATCGTAACTTCACAAAAAGTCAATTTCACATATAAAAAAAGCGTGTAGAATTCTAAAACCCTACACGCTTTGTCTTATTTTTTCTACATGAACATTTGCCTGATTGATAACAATTTCACTTTATACAATATCGTATCCTTGCTCTTCAATGGCATCTTTTAACTGCTCTATATTCACTTTTGCTTCATCATATTCAACAGCTACTGTGCCCGCTTGCAATTCAACTGCTACGCCATTTACTCCGTTTAGTTCTTGCAATGCATTTGTCACAGCCATTTTACAATGATTACATGTCATTCCTTGTACATTCAATGTTACAGTCATTTCCAATTCCTCCTTAATTATAAATCTTTTATTTATTATTTATGAGCAGCATAACCTATAATAAGGTGTATTGCTCGTAAAAACATTGGCTTCACTTTATATTTTAACACGCTTCAAACGCAAAGCGTTCGTTACAACCGAAACAGAACTAAATGCCATCGCTGCTCCAGCTACCCAAGGTTCTAACAAGCCACTTGCCGCAATGGGGATACCAATCGCATTATAAAATAATGCCCAAAATAAATTTTGACGAATATTTTTCATCGTTTTTTGGCTTAAATCAATTGCTTGTGGAATATGCCCTAAATCTCCTCCAACCAATGTAACATCAGCTGCTTCAATTGCTACATCTGCACCTGTTCCAATCGCCATCCCTATATCCGCTTTCGCTAGTGCTGGAGCATCATTAATACCATCACCAACCATTGCTACTTGCTTTCCTTTTTGCTGTAATTGTTCTACAATATTTGCCTTTTGCTCTGGCAATATTTCTGCATATACATGATTGATACCAACCTGTTTTGCAATTGCTTCAGCAGTTCGTTTATTGTCTCCTGTTACCATATAAACATCAATTCCCGCAGATTGCATCGTATGAATAGCTTCTTTTGAACTTTCTTTTATCGTGTCGGCAACAGAAATCATTCCTGCAAACTGACCCGCAATTGCTACAAGCATAACCGTTTTTCCGTTTGCTTCATGCTCAATCATTACATTCTCATATTCCGCTATATTGACGCTGTGTTCACTCATTAATTTTCGAGTCCCAATGATAACTGATTTCTCTTCTATAATCGATTCAATTCCATGCCCAGGTACTGCACGAAACGTTTCTACAGGTAGTAAAGAAACTTGATTTTGTTTTCCATATTCTACAATTGCAGAGGCTAGCGGATGTTCAGAAACGTTTTCTGCGGAAGCCGCAAATAAAAGCATGTCATCTTGCAGGATCATTACGTCTGTTACTTCTGGTTTCCCTTTTGTAACCGTACCCGTTTTATCTAATAAAACAGCATTAATTTTATGCGTTGCTTCTAAATACTCTCCACCTTTAAAAAGAATTCCTTTCTCTGCACCTTTCCCTGTTCCAACCATAATAGAAGTTGGTGTTGCCAGTCCCAGTGCACAAGGGCAGGCAATTACTAATACTGCTATAGCTACTTCAAGAGATTGCGGTAAATTTTGCGGAGTAATGGCAAAGTACCAAATTAAAAAGGCAACTGCTGCAACAACAACAACGATTGGAACAAATATACCAGAAATTGTATCTGCCATGCGCTGAATTGGTGCTTTAGACCCTTGCGCTTCTTCCACAATTTTAATAATATTTGCAAGGGCTGTATCTTTTCCAATTTTTTCAGCACGCATTGTTAACGTACCGTTTTTATTAATTGTTGCACCTATTAAAGCATCACCGACCTGTTTATCCATGGGGATTGATTCACCGGTAATCATTGCCTCATCAACTGACGAAATACCTGATAAAACAATACCATCTACAGGTATCTTTTCACCTGGTTTTACAACAATGGTATCACCAATAACAACACTTTCGATTGGAATTAACATGTCACGTCCATCACGAATGACCAATGCCTCTTTTGCTTGTAGACTTACTAATTTTGAGATCGCTTCCGTTGTTCTTCCTTTCGCAACAGATTCGAAATATTTTCCAACAAGAATTAATGTGATGAGCACTGCACTCGTTTCAAAATACAGCTGCGGTGAATACGATGGATTTTGTAATGTTTTCAAACCTTCATATAAGCTATAAAAATACGCGGCTGATGTACCAAGTACAACAAGCACATCCATATTCGCACTTTTATTTCGTAAAGAACGGTATGCGCCAATATAAAATTGTGAACCGATATAAAATTGTACTGGTGTTGCAAACAATAATTGCACCCACGGATTCATTAAAAAATGCGGCATCCATACCCCCGTTTCAAATGGCATATGCGCTACCATTGTATAGAGAAGCGGTAATGATAACAGAATAGAAAGAAATAGCTGTTTTCGTTTCCCTTTTAATTTGTCTGCTTTTTTATTTGGTTCAGTCTCTTCTTGGAGCTTTCCTTTGTAACCGAGTTTCGTTATTTTTTCTAAAATAGATTCTATAGTAATAGGGCCATCTTTATATACGATTGTTGCAGTGTTCATCGCCAGATTAACAGTAATACTCTCGATTCCCTCCATTTTTCCAATTACTTTTTCAATCCGATTTGAACATGCGGCACACGTCATTCCATCAATATCTAGACTTACCTTTTTCGTCCGAACTTCATAACCAAGTTTCTCAATACGATTTGTGATTGACTCTGCAGATTGCGCGTCCACATCGTATTGAACCGTTGCTTGTTCCATAGCTAAATTTACATTTACTTCTACACCTTCTAACTTATTTAACACCTTCTCAATTCTGGCTGAACAAGCTGAACATGTCATCCCATCAATACCAACCGTGATCTGTTTTGTCTGACCCATACAGTTCGTCTCCTTTCTATTTTGAGAACTGTTTGATGACTTTCATTAACTCTTGAATAGACTCATCTCCATTACCTTCTTGAATCGCTTTAGCGACACAATGATTTGTATGTCGCTCTAACAATGAAAAACCGACTTTATTTAACGCTGCTTGCACCGCAGAAATTTGAATCAATACATCTACACAATAACGATTTTCTTCAATCATTTTTTGTATACCGCGCACTTGACCTTCAATCCTTTTTAAGCGTTTTACAACCTTCTCGATCTCTTCGTCCGTTCGCGGAACCATCTTTTCTTGATTTGAACAATGGTTCATCTGTATACCCCCTCCTTTATATACATTATACCCGTAAGGGGTATAATGTTGCAAGTTTTTAACTGTGAAAATTTATATTTTTTAATTAAAATCCACACTTGCCTATATTGACCAAATATGGTGTAATGCTAAAAAAGACAAAGGACTATAACTATATGCAAGAAATGATTCACAATTTACTCACAGAGCATCACACGATTGCAATTCCACTCAGTATTCTATTCAATATCATCATCAGCTTGGCAGGATTTATTCCAAGCATATTTTTAACAGCCATCAACATACAACTTTTCGGTTTAACAGATGGAACAATTATTTCAATCGCAGGCGAAGCATTGGGAGCAATTGTCTCATTTTATTTCTATCGACTAGGTTTTCAAAAATTGACTCATAACAAATTAAACAATTATCCAAAAGTAGAACGCCTTCTTTATGTACAAGGTAAAGAAGCCTTTTTACTCGTTCTATCATTTCGGCTTGTTCCATTTATTCCGTCAAGCATTATCACCTTATTTGCAGCATTAGGAACAATATCGTTATTCTCTTTCAGTATTGCAAGTACACTAGGAAAAATACCGGCATTACTCATTGAAGTGTATTCTGCATACCATGTCATGAACGGAACAAGTGAAGCAAAGTGGATTATCACGATTGCCGGTTGCATCGGAGTATTATATACATGGAAGAAGTGGAAGAAAAAATAAAAAGGAGCATCTGCTCCTTTTTATTTTTTCTAAAGAAGAATGGACCTTATTTTACACCAACTGCATCATATGACTGCTTCACCGCTGTAACTTCAGCAGAGTTCGCACCATATAAATCCGCAGCTGCTTGTACTAAGCCAGCACGCGCTTGACTAAACGTAGTAGATTCAGTGAAATATTGTGTATTTGCACGATAATAGATTGCGCCTGCTTTATCTTTACCAATGCCATTTACTGTTACACCGTAATGCGTACCACCATTTGCTAGTAAGTAAGCCGCTTTATTAATAATACCACTGTTCGTATGAACACCACCGTTATCACTTGAACCAGTATAACGTTTAGAATAATGATCTGGATCGCCATATTTCGCTGGATCACTCATAGAGCGAAGCGCATCTCCCGATTTGCCAGGCGTATAAATATCCTCACCAATTTCCCAATCTGGATTACGATTATCATAGTATTCTACTAATGTACCAAAAACATCAGAAATCGCTTCATTTAACGCACCTGACTCATTTTGATAAATTAAATTCGAACTATTTTCTGTAACAGCATGCGTTAATTCATGTCCAATTACATCTAATCCACCTGAAAGTGAAGTGAATGTAACTCCATCACCATCTCCATATACCATTTGTGAACCGTCCCAGAAAGCATTATTGTAATTACTTCCGTAGTGGACCGTTGATTTTAACGGCGCCCCTGCATCATTAACGGAGTTTCGATTAAACGTATTTTTATAATAATCATATGTTACACCCGCATAATAATGAGCATCTACTGCAGCTGCATCACGGCTTGCATTGAAAACATTATCTGTATCTGTCCATAATGTCCCTGGTAATGTAGAGCGATTTTTCGCATCATATGTGAAAATCGTTGCTCCACGTGTATTATCTTGTAAATAATAAGTAGATCCAGATAGTGTTGTATTAATAGATTTTGTATCTCCTAGTACACCTTTACCTGTTCCAACTTTATTTGTCCCTGTAACAGGTTTTACAACTGCTTTACCTTCCTGTTTAGCATTTTCTTGCTTAAGTGGTGCTTGATTTTCACCATTCACATGATCAATTGTATTGTATTTATTTAATACTTTACCACTTTCTGCCTCAATGAAATAATAATAGTTTCCTGGTTTTGGCTCTAAGAAGTTTAATTTCACAACATATGCATAAGTTGTGTCCTCACCATTTTGATATACATATAAATCTGCTGATGGCTCTACCTCATATTTTGGAGTTAATCCTAAGTCTTGCTGTGCAATTGCAATTGCTTTTTTGCCTTCAATCTTATTTTTATTTTTTAATTTTTCCTTTTTATCTAAATCAGGTACAACTGTTCCAGATAAAACTTTCAATGAACCATCTTTACTAACATGAGCTAGTTGAGTAGACCCCCATACTGGTGTACCTTCATATACTTGTTGCATACGTACCACTGTTGCATCAGTTACAGAATCTTTTTTCACTTGTTTCACTTTGAAAGAATCCTCTGCACTCTTTTCCCCTAACTTATACTCTCCTTTTGCTGCATTTAGATAATCAAATACAACAGATTCTGCTTTCTTTCCAGTTGCTCCAGTCAAATCTCCAGAGATAAACTCAGGTGACTGTACTGCTTCATTGTACTTTTTCGTAGAGAGCACATTCTTTGAATCTGCAAATGCAGAACTTGTCCCTCCAAATGTTGTAACTGCCATTCCTGCCGCTAATACAAATGCTAAACTCTTCTTTTTCATATAACCTTCCCCCTAATAAAAAATTTTTTGAAAAAGAGTAATTTTATATTAGCATTAGGTTTCCAATATTGATATACTGAAAATTCAAAAAAATCTTTTCTCAAGTTTTGTAGAATTTTGGCGAACAATTATTGAGAAAGGCCCTTTCCGTTTGGAAAGGGCCTTTCTTGGTAATTTATTATACATTTACTGTTTCTGCTGCATTCGTTTCTTGACCATAGTTATCTGGTTTCCAAGCACACTGCACATCGAATGCTACCGCTAAAACCGTTATAATTACAAAGGTTCCTAAGATTATCTTTTTCATACTATAACCCCTCCTTCTTCTTCTAACAACATAATTGCTAATTTATAATATCGATTACTTTCTTGAAATTCCGATGATTCTTCAAAGTATTCCGCTAATTCTAAGTATACCTTCTTTAAATCTTTCATATTTTTTTCACCCTTAAAGAAAGGCACTGCCTCTATTTCTAAAAACTTCTTATATACCTCTTTTTTTCCATAATACTTATATTGAAGAATTAATAATAAGTGCAACATACTTTTATATCTGTCATCTTTTCTTGCAGCAGAAATTCCTTTTTCAATCCAACCTCTCGCTTCTTCAAATTCTTTTAACTGAATGCATTGCAAAGAAATCTCATACATAGCATCAATATAATTTAAATCTTCTTCTTTTTTATACTGTAGACCCTCCAAATAATATTCTTTTGCTTTTTCATAATTATTTTGACGATAATATAAGTACCCCATATTATTCAAGGCAATTGACATGATATTATCTTTATCCGCAAAAGAATCAGCCTCTCTTAAAATATGATTATAAATTCCCATAGCTTCACTATACTGTTTTTTTCGTATATAACTGAAAGCGATTAAAAGTTGACAGTTGATTACATGCCGAAACTTATATTCATTTCGAAAACCTTCTAACGCAACATTCGCAAAGTACAATGTCATATGATCGATTTCCATCTGACTATACGTAAGTGCTAAATTATAATATATCCCCGTTTCATAATAACCTTGTTCTTTCGCCATAGACTCTGTTTTTAACAAATGCTCTAATGCCTGTTTATATTTATATTGCATGCAATATAATAAAGCCCTACTATACGTATACAGCAACTTCTGAAACGGAGAATACTTCTTATACATCTTCTTTAATTTCTCTAGTTCTTCTTCAAGCGCAGGAAGATCTCTTTTCATAATCAAATAACGTGTATACAGCAGATTATAATAATTTATAATTTCAAAATCTAAGACATTTTTCATTTCAGACTGTAATTCGTTATATATGCGTTCAACCTGTTGCTTGTCCAAATGAACTAATGCATTTAACCAATCATCTAATTTCTCTTTCACTTCTTCTTCTACATCTCTCAAATCCGACACGGCAATCTCTAACCTCGCGCAGAGCAACTGCAAGATTTCCTCCGATGCTTCTATTTTTCCATTTTCAATCTTACTTAAATATGAGACGGAACAAATGCCCTGACATAATTCTTCTTGTGTCATTTTTTGCTGCAGCCGCTTATAAAAAACTTGTTTGCCGATTTTTTCTAAAGTTTGTTGCATTGTCCTCCTCCATTCTCATTTACCCCCACTACTTTAATAATACATAAAAATGCCAAAAATATAAATTGATAAATGTAAATTTTCTAAAAGTTTTTCGATAAATTTGTTTTATTCCAATTGAAGTAGCTAAATTTCATGCTAAAAACATGTTATATCACCTATATTACCAAACATTAAAATCACTCTTTCTTATTAGAAATGGATTCTTTGGCATAAACTAGAAAAAACGATATAATATAACCAAATTACGGAGGTGTTTTCACAATGAATCATTATAAAGATGATAGTTACGCCTTACATACAGATTTATATCAAATCAACATGACTTATACATATTGGAAAGACGGCATTCATAATCGCCGCTCTGTTTTTGATTTATATTTCCGAAAGCTTCCATTTAAAAATGGTTATGCCATTTTTGCTGGTCTTGAAAAAATTATAGAATACATAGAGAATTTTCGTTTTACCGAAAGTGATATCACTTATTTAAAAGAGCTACAATTTGAAGAAGAGTTTCTACAATATTTACAAAACATGAGGTTTACCGGGACAATTCGTAGTATGCAAGAAGGAGAAGTTGTTTTTAATAACGAGCCATTATTGCGCGTTGACGCACCGCTTGGTGAAGCTCAAATTATTGAAACCGCCTTGTTAAACATTGTGAATTACCAAACATTAATCGCTACAAAAGCAGCTCGCATGAAACATGCAGCGAACAATGATGAACTATTAGAATTTGGCACACGCCGTGCTCATGAATTTGATGCGGCCCTTTGGGGTACACGCGCAGCCTTTATCGGTGGATTTTCTTCTACAAGCAATGTCCGTGCTGGAAAACGATTTGGTATTCCAGTTGCTGGTACGCATGCTCATTCCTTTGTCCAAGCATACCGTGATGAATATATTGCATTTAAAAAGTATGCTGAAACACATAAAAAATGTGTTTTTCTTGTCGATACATACGACACATTAAAATCTGGTGTACCAAATGCCATTCGCATCGCGAAAGAATTTGGTGACCGCATTGATTTTTATGGTATTCGTCTTGATAGCGGCGATATGGCTTATTTATCAAAAGAGGCACGAAAACTACTTGATGCAGCTGGATTTACAAATACAAAAATCATCGCTTCTAGTGATTTAGATGAATATACAATTATGCATTTAAAATCACAAGGGGCAAAAATTGATGTATGGGGCGTCGGAACAAAATTAATTACATCATTTGAGCAACCTGCCTTAGGAGCTGTTTATAAGTTAGTTGCGATTGAGGATGCGAATGGCACATTAAATGATACGATTAAAATCTCTTCTAATCCTGAAAAGATTACAACGCCAGGATTAAAACGAATTTATCGAATCATTAATCGCGTTAACAATCATGCAGAAGGTGATTATATCGCTTTAGAATCAGAAGAACCTGAGCAGGAAGAACGTTTAAAAATGTTCCATCCTGTCCATACGTACATCAGTAAATTCGTGACAAACTTTGAAGCACGCGAGCTTCATCATAACATTTTCAAAAATGGTAAAAGAACATATGAATTACCTAACATATTAGACATTCAAAAATACACAGAAAACAGCTTAGCACTATTTTGGGAAGAATATATGAGAACACTAAATCCCGAAGAATATCCTGTAGATTTAAGCCAAGAATGCTGGGATCATAAAATGAATTACATTCAAACCGTACGGGATCAGGTTGCAAAAAATATACAAAAATAAAAAGAGAAGCCTTCGCTTCTCTTTTTACCCCGCTATTTACGGGCAGTAATATCCCCCACCTCAAAGTTCAGCAAAAGAAGTTAGCTGGGAGATAAATTGCCCGTAAAAGCCCGATTCGTGAGGGCTAATAATCAGTGGGAGATATCCCCCACTGATTAAAGTTTCACTTTATTTTACAAATCTTTCACTCTAAGCACACGCATCGCATTCAATACAGCAAGTAGCGTAACACCCACATCTGAGAAAACAGCTTCCCACATTGTTGCAATTCCAAATGCACCAAGTAATAAGACCAGTCCTTTCACACCAAGTGCAAAGATAATATTTTGCCATACAATGTTCCGTGTACGTTTGGCAATTTTGACAGCCGTTGCGATTTTAGAAGGTTCATCTGTCATGATTACAATATCCGCCGCCTCGATTGCTGCATCAGATCCTAATCCACCCATCGCAATCCCGACGTCTGCTCTCGCTAATACTGGTGTATCATTAATACCATCACCAACGAACGCAACTTTTTCTTTCGCTTGTTTTGCACTATCAATTTTTTCAATTTCTTCTACTTTTTGTTGTGGCAATAATTCAGCGTGAACCTCATCTAAGCCAAGCTCCTTACCAACAGCTTCTCCAACTAATTTCGCATCACCTGTTAACATTACCGTTTTCTTAATACCAAGTTCTTTCAACTTTTGAATTGCTTGTTTTGAGTCCTCTTTTACTTCATCTGAGATGACAATATAACCAGCGTATGCACCGTCTACAGCAACGTGAACAAGCGTGCCCACTGTTTGCGGCTGTTCAAATGTAATATTTTCTTTTTTCATTAATTTTGCATTGCCCGCAAAAATTTCTTTACCTTGTACTTTTACAACTGTACCATGACCGGAAATTTCACTATAATCCTCAATCATATTTTCATCAATTGATTTTCCATATGCACTTCGAATAGATTGTGCAATTGGATGATTTGAATAAACTTCCGCAAATGCAGCATATTCAAGGAGTTCTTCTTTTGTAGTTGCTCCATTTGGCTCCATCTTCGTTACCTTGAATACACCTTTTGTTAATGTTCCTGTTTTGTCAAAGACGATATGTTTCACATCATTCAGTGCTTCTAAATAGTTACTTCCTTTGATTAAAATACCGTTTTTAGAGGCTCCACCAATACCGCCAAAGAATCCAAGTGGAATAGATACCACTAATGCACATGGACAAGAAATAACAAGAAACACTAATGCACGATAAATCCAATCAGAGAATGTAGCCCCTTCTAAAATAAGAGGTGGAATAAACGCTAATGCCGCTGCTGTAATAACTACGACCGGAGTATAGTAACGCGCAAATTTCGTAATAAAGTTTTCTGTTGGTGCTTTTCGGCTACTTGCGTTTTGTACTAAATCTAAAATTTTCGATACAGTTGATTCACCAAATTCTTTTGTTACTTCAATTGTTAACACACCATTTTGGTTCACAAAACCACTTAATACATCTTTCCCAACTTCTACTTCACGCGGTACAGATTCACCTGTTAATGCTGAAGTATCTACCATTGATGTTCCCTCAACTACTTTCCCATCTAATGGTACTTTCTCACCTGGTTTAACAATGATATAATCTCCAATTTGTACATCTTCCGGTGAGACTTGTTTTGTTTCATTGCCAACTTTAACGTTTGCATAATCAGGACGAATATCCATTAATGAAGTAATCGATTTTCGAGAACGATTCACCGCAATACTCTGGAATAACTCACCTACTTGATAAAACAGCATAACTGCGACAGCCTCTGGATATTGCCCGATTGCAAATGCTCCAAGTGTAGCGATTGCCATTAGAAAGTTTTCATCAAATACTTGCCCGCGTGTTATGTTTCTCACAGCTCGCCAAACAATATCTCCACCAATGAGTAAATATGCGATAACGAAAAGTGGAATTGTTATCATTTGTGGTAATCCTGCAAGTGCAGCGACTCCTGTTAAAACACCACCAATCGCTAAGCGCCATAGCATTTTCTTCACATTTCCTTCACCGTGATCGTGACTATGTCCATGATCATGACCTGTTTTTTCTTCACGGACAACTTTTACATCTGGCTCTAATTTATGAACAATATTTTTAATATCTTGTACTGTCGTTTCAAGCTCTTTTTTATTTGCCACTTCTATTTTTAATTTCTTCGATACAAAGTCAACAGCGGCCTCTGAAACCGTAGGCATCTCTTTTACCTTTGTTTCAATCTTCATTGCACAATTTGCACAATCTAGCCCTTCTAATACAAATACTTCTTTTACAACTTTTGTTTTCTGTTCATCCTTTACTTGAATGTGCGGTTCTAATTTCGTAACAAGCTGTTTCGCTTCAGCAACAACATTATTTTCTTTATTTTGTTCTGTTTCTAAAGTCATTGTCTTAGTTGCGAAGTTCATGGAACAAGAGGAGACACCTTCTAATCCTCCGACCCCTTTTTCAATTTTCATCGCACAGTTCGCACAATCTAATCCTTCTAACACAAGTTTTCGTTTCACTAGTGCTTCTGCCATCTTTCTCCCTCCTTGTGCTTTTATTTTCTATTCTTCCTCATTTACGTGTTCAAATGCTTGCTCAAAGATATGAATTACGTGATGGTCAGCTAATGAATAATACACAACCTTTCCTTCTTTACGGTTTTTCACAAGTTTTGCTTGCTTTAAAACACGCAACTGATGAGAAATAGATGATTGTGTCATGCCGAGTAAATACGCTAAGTCACATACGCACATTTCTGCTTCAAATAATACGTGTAAAATGCGGGTACGCGTACAGTCACCTAATACTTTAAATAATTCTGCCACTTTACTTAAACTTTCGTCAGCTGGAATCGTTTGTTTCACTTGATCAACAACTTCTCCATGGATAATTGTTTGAGAACATGCTTCTTGACATGTTTCTACTTTATTTTCAGCCATTATAGCTCACCTCTTCATTTGAACATATGAACAACCATTCATATATCTTATACTTTCATTATATGAGCGCCCATTCATATGTGTCAATAAAATCCGTAACAAATTTTCCGAACATTTTGTTCAAATTTAAAAACATATCACTTATTTTCCACATCCGTTATATTCTTCATACAAAAAGGATGTACGAAAGTTTCTATCCTTTCGTACATCCTTTTTTCTTCATTTATTCACCTTTCACTGCATCAACAATTAAAGAAACAAACCCTAACTTTCCATCCTGATTTCTATGATCAAAGCGTTTAGACCGATAAATAAATCCTTCTTTTTCATCCCAATCATTATAATGAAACTCTCCGCTCTCATCACAATACTCCAAAAGCTTCACCTGAAATCCTGCGCTCTCAAACATGGATATTATCGTTTTATAATTGTGAACAATTTTATGGCTCGCCGCTGGATGATCTAGTGGTCCAGGTCCCCCAACTTGTACCCCTTCTTGATATTCTTCATCCGGGAAAAAGCTATCCGGAACCGCACAGCGAATATAACCACCGTTCTTTAAAAATTCATAACACACTTTCGCTGCTTCTACACCTTCCTCATATGATAAATGCTCCCATACATGCTCCGCTAAAATTACCTCTAAAGAGTTACTATCAAACCTTTTTATCCAATCTTCTCTTTTTAATAAATTCAATTCATCTTCATTTGTATGTAACCATCCTGGGTTATTGTTAATTTCTCCTGCACCAACAACAATTTTTAATTCGTCTTTTACAACCATCATTTCATCCCTTTGAATATTTCAACATATAAATTCTACAAGATACTACTTTTTCCTCCTTTGACCAAAAGAAAAAACCTTGCGCGCTCCCTAGGCACACAAGGCTTACAATTTATTATATCCCCTTAATTAGCTTTTTCTAAGCTATCTTGCGAACTTGTATCTTCTTTTAAATGACTATGTTTTTTCGAATAAACAAAGTATACAACTACTCCAATTGCTAACCAAGCACCGAAGTACATCCATGTTGTTAATGGTAGATTGAACATTAAGAATAGACAACATGCGATTGAAATGATTGGTAAAATTGGTACAAGTGGTACCATAAATCCGCGCTTTAAATTCGGATGTGTTTTACGAAGAATGATAACAGATACACCAACCATCGCAAATGTTAATAACGCTCCAATATTCGCTAAATTCGACAATTCTTTTAAATCGATAAATCCAGCAATTAAAGCACTACCAATCCCTGTTAACCAAGTTGAAAATGTTGGTGCTTCTGTCTTCTTGTTAATTTTCGCAAAAGATTCTGGCAATAAACCGTCACGACTCATTGCAAAGAATACACGTGTTGTTGCGTAAATATAAGCAAAAATTACAGCCATAATACCAATTACGGCTCCAATAGCAATTACACCAGCTACTTTATCTTGTCCGACAACTTCTAGTACATAAGCCATTGCTTCTGGTACATCTAATTCTTTATAAGAAACCATACCAGTCATAACAAGACAAACTGCAACATAAATGATCGTACAAATAACTAACGAAGCAATGATACCAATTGGAAGGTCACGCTGTGGATTTTTTACTTCTTCTGCTGAAGTTGCTAATGCATCAAAACCTAGGAAAGCAAAGAATACTGCTGCTCCTCCGGCAAAGACTCCACTTAAACCGTACGGTGTAAATGGTACCCAGTTCTCTGGTTTTACGTAGAATACACCAACTGCAATAAATAAGACAACAATAGCAATTTTAATTAATACCATTGCGTTATTTACACGCTTACTCTCTTTCGTACCACGTGATAACAACCATGTTAATACGAGCGTGATGATTACTGCTGGCAAGTTCACAATACCACCTTGAGATGGAATCGTTAACAGCGCTTTTGGAATTTCCAATCCAAATCCACTTATCAGGTTATGGAAGTAACCTGTCCATCCGCCAGCTACGGCCGCTGTTGTTACAACATATACAGATAGTAACGTCCATCCCATTAAATGGGCTACAAACTCACCAATTGTTGCATAAGAATATGTGTATACACTACCTGAAACAGGAAGTGTCGAAGCAACTTCCGCATAACATAATGCTGCAAATCCACAAACAATTGCTGCAATCATAAATGAAAAAATAACTGCTGGACCAGCATCTCTTGCTGCCACTAATCCAGTTAATACAAGAACTCCTGTACCGATTATCGCACCAATCCCTAGCATTGTTAGGTCAAATGCCCCTAGTGTTTTCGTCAAAGTTTTACTTTGACTTTCCCCTAACAGTTGCGTAACGGATTTCTTTTTAAATAGGTTGGCCACGATGTATGCCCCCTTTGACTAAGAAGAGCTAAGAGGTCTTCTCTCTTAGCTCTTATCATGTTGTATTAAATATTGTTCGATTTTTAGTTTGTATTATGCTTCAATTAGCAAGATACAGTTTCTGCTTCTAATAATTCTTTTGCACCTTTGTATTCTACACCGTGAGCTTCTGCAACTGCTTCGAATGTTACATAACCAGCTAATGTATTAATACCTTTTAATAATGCAGAGTTGCCTAGGCAAGCTTCTTTGTAGCCTCTGTTTGCAATTTGTACTGCGTATGGTACTGTTACGTTTGTTAATGCAAGAGTTGATGTACGTGGAACCGCACCTGGCATGTTTGCAACTGCATAATGAACAACGCCGTGTTTTTCATAAGTTGGGTTATCATGAGTTGTAATACGATCAGTTGTCTCGAAAATACCACCTTGGTCAATTGCGATATCTACTACAACAGAACCTGGTTCCATTGATTTAATCATTTCTTCTGTTACAAGTTTTGGCGCTTTTGCACCTGGAATTAATACCGCACCGATTACAAGATCAGACTCTTTTACAGCTTCTGCGATGTTGTAAGGGTTAGACATTAGAGTTTTCACTTGGTTACCGAAAATGTCATCTAATTGACGAAGACGTTCTGCACTTAAGTCGATGATTGTTACATCCGCACCTAGTCCAACTGCAATTTTAGCAGCATTTGTACCAGCTTGTCCACCACCGATAATTGTTACTTTACCACGTTTTACTCCTGGAACGCCTGCAAGTAAGATACCTTTGCCGCCTTTGTTTTTCTCAAGGAATTGTGCACCAATTTGTGCAGACATACGACCAGCTACTTCACTCATAGGTGCAAGTAATGGTAAAGAACGGTTTTCTAATTGTACTGTTTCATAAGCGATTGAAACAACTTTCTTTTCAATTAATGCTTTTGTTAATTCTGGTTCTGGAGCTAAGTGTAAGTATGTGAATAAGATTAAACCTTCGCTAAAGTGCTTGTATTCGCTTTCAATTGGTTCCTTAACTTTCATTACCATATCCATGTTCCAAGCTTCTTCAGCTGTATCAACGATTTTTGCACCTGCTTCAACGTACTCAGCATCTGTAAAACCAGATCCTATACCTGCACCCTTTTGAATGAATACTTCGTGATTGTTACGAACTAAATGTACAACACCAGC
This sequence comes from Bacillus cereus group sp. N21, assembly GCF_016483395.1. NCBI lineage: Bacteria > Bacillati > Bacillota > Bacilli > Caryophanales > Bacillaceae > Bacillus > Bacillus cereus group sp. N21. The sequence goes on along the minus strand of NZ_JAEHBX010000004.1, from coordinate 67,452 downwards.
TGGTGTCATTGCCACACGGTTTTCGTTGTTTTTAATTTCTGTTGGTACCCCAATACGCATAATGAAATGCCCCCTTATAATTAACAGAAAAAAGGAATTCTTTTTTCTTTTTTTAATAATTAATAACTTATGTCCTTATTCTAGCATAACTTAAAAGTTATGAAAACGCTAACATACTAGATTTTAAAAGTTTTTATATTTTGAATAGTGTAAATATAAAGAACTTTATTTTTCAGGGGAATTTCTCATATTCCGTTTATCTATCACTCTCTTTTTATTATAACCTTTGCAATCCAACGTTATCCTTTTATTATTCAACAATAATATAACAATGTGAAAAAACAATACAAATCGCATACATATGCAATTAAAATCCCCTGTAACATTTTAGAAGTATATTCTTTTTTATATAAATCCATTTTAATTTTTCAACATATAAATGACTGCTATGAAGAGAAGAAGGTGACTTTACACTCGGTTGTTCTTGGCATGGGGCTAAAAAAGACTCTGACCGCTTCTATACATGGCCGGATGCTCTCTCCCACCTGAAAATTAGATTTTATGTCGGTTTTTCAATTTGTACTTATATAATAAAAACAGCTACCGATATTTAACCGGCAGCTGGATAACCTATGAATAACTTTGAAAATAAATCTTCCGTTGTTTCTGTAATCTTATCAAACACATCTGTTTCACTTTCTTCTTGCTCTTTCATCATTTTAACGGTTTCTTGTGCATCCACAGGGTAGTCTGTAACAATCCCATCGACATTAAGCTTATAATATTTTTTAAAGCTTTCCATATCATTTACAGTCCATACATAAATTGACTTATTTAACTTTCGTGCTGCTTTTACTAAGCTTTTATTTAACATATATTCTTCTGCAACATAAAAATCTGCTTGAAGGTATTTTAAATTTGCTCTACTTGCATATAAAATATATCCTACCTTTATGTTTGGATTTGCACGTTTAAATTCTTTAATGAGCGGATAATGCAATGTTTGAATGACACATTGTTTTTCAAAGTCATTTTCCTTTATTGTTTTCAATACTTTCTTTACAAAATCTTTTTCATTTCCGTGCAGTTTCACTTCTATATTGAGTTTTATCTTGTTTTTCGCAAGCTTAATCATCTCATCAAGTGTACTAATTCTTCCCGTGAATCCATCTTGATGAAGAGTAAGCTTTCGAAGCTCATCCATCGTCAAATCCGATACTTGTACATTGGCATTCGCAAGACGCTTTAAGTTCAAATCATGTATCACTGCCAATTCACCATCTTTTGTTTGCAACACATCAATTTCAGCATACTCTGCTTTTGCATCAATCGCACCTTGCAAGGCCTCTTTCGTATTCTCTACTCCTTTGGAAACATATCCACGATGCGCCATAATAACGGGTTCTTTATATGAATTCGTAATAAACGTCACAATAAAAGCAACAACCACGCCCACGGTGAAAATACCAACAATATATACACCAATAAACTTCAAACGATGCTTTTTAAAAAAACATTTATCTGCTTTTGTTTTGGAATAATCTAAGCCTTCTTCTAATAAAACATCTTCAACTGGAACCTTTTGTAAATAAAGTCTTGTCAATGCCATAATATAAAACGGCGTTACAATAAAACTAAATAAATATAATGTACTCGTCAAAAATACAGATAGGGTAGATTCCGCTAATAAAGCAAATGTTCCTTTTGGATTCGTAAATTCATACACACACCATAAAAGTAATAAGTACAGACCCATAAATAAAACGAACATAATCCCTATCGAGATAAAAAGTCCGACTAAAAAGAATAAGACTTTAAAAAAGCTTTCTTTTACCAACTTTGCACTCTTACGTGCAGCTGTGCGAAATGGTTTTTCTTCTAAAACAATAATAGGAAAAACAAAAATCCATCTCAAATTTAAATACGCAACTACAGCAAAAAAGGTATAATACCCTACTTGCCCCATTGTCGTTTTAAACAATTCCCCTGTAATAAAATTAGGAATTTGAATTTCAGGGATTAGTGCAGATTTATAACCGACGCTTAAAAGAGGTAACAAGATTACCGCATACAAAATAAATCCTGGTAAACAATATGTGAAAAGAGAAGGTAAATACGTTACCGTTTTATACAGAATCGGACGCAATTTTACCCTTTGTCGTTTATGTGCAAAATACGAAATAATGATAAGTACCGCAAATTCCGTAAAAATGAGAAAAAGTGCCAATATCGATAAAATGAAAATAGCTGCGATACCATATGGAGTTTTCAAAAAAGCTAGCAATTCATCGTTTGTCGCATTTGCATAGCCGCCCCAATACAACAACTTATTAAAAATCATACCGAATAACGGTATAAATACAATGGCTGCTAATAGTTTATAAACAAGCTGAAACGCCAACACATTCCAAAAAGCAAATTGTACTGTTTGAAAGGAATGTTTCATGACTCCTGGTATAGATAGTCTTTTACGGTGTAGCATAAATTCCTCCAAATTCTAACACTATATTTGAGATGGATTCCATATTTCTATTTCAAATCCATCTTTTTTATAATAATATATTCCGCTTAATACGAACACTCTTATACATCCCAAAAAGAGTGACAGGCACACCCCCATCACTCTTTCTCATTTTCACCACACTATTGACGGTCAGTAAGACCCCCACTGACTAAAATTTTACCTTATTTTTTCTCTAATCCTTGTCCAAATGCTTTTAAAAAGCTAAATCCAAAAGTAATGGCTCTGTTAATATCCGGGTCTTTTAATACTTTAAAGAAGTCCATAACCTTTGTTTTCTTACCCTTTTTTAATTCGTCTGTTGCAAATTGTAATCCTGTAACTAAACTCGATGTCACCTGTTTTGTTACTTCTGGATCAACAGAAGATAGCGCTTCTCCTGCCCCCATCATATTATTTAATGCATTTTTTACCGGTTCACGATTTAATTGCTCAACAGCAATTTTAGAAACATCTTCTTTTGCAGCAAGCAAACTAATTGCTGCATCTAATATGCCAGCTTGTTGCAACTGTGCTAACAATTGCATCGTCTCTTCTACCGCTTCACGATTCTCAGCTAATTGGGTTAGCAGTTCATCTGATAACTGTTGTTTCTTTTCTGCTTCTGTAATGACCTTTTTCTGAATCAATGTAATTTCTTTTGCCACGTTCTTCGCCCCCTAGTTCTGATCCACAAGTGATACGTACTGCTTTCTCTGCCATTTCTGCTGAATTTCAACACCATTTTGCGGATGACGCTTTTTATCTCTTGGGTTTGAAGCAGGAAGTGGACGATTTCCTTTTTCACGTAGTACACGCATTTTCACCATCGTTTGTTTATAAGCCGGTGTACACGTATATAGGTCTGTCGCTGTTCCTGTTAAAATATTAATCGCTTCTTCATTTACTGTCGCATGCATCGGTAAATATAACTCGTTTCCAGTCACACGATCTGTAATAAGTGCCTGTACTTTGATTTTCCCAAACGGTGATGTCAGTTCTACAAGGCCACCATCTTTCACATTCCGCTCAGTAGCAAGCTCAGGTGAAATCTCAACAAACACCTCAGAAATTTTGGATAGAATCCCCACTGATTTATTTGTCATATTTCCTTCATGGAAATGTTCTAACATGCGACCATTATTTAATAATAAATCGTAGTCTTCTGGCGCTACAACTGGCGGCACCCATTCATCTAGTGAAAGACGGGCTTTTTTATCAGGGAAATTAAAACCATCGACATATAATAACGGTGTATCACTACCGTCATGACTTCCCCAGCATAAACTGTTCCATCCTTCTAAACGATCATATGTTGCTTGTGAATAGAGCGGCGCAAGTGATGCAATTTCATCCATAATTTCACTTGGGTTCTCATAATTCCAATCCCCACCAAGTACACGTGCTACTTTTTGTAAAATCCACCAGTCTGGTTTAGAATCACCAAGCGGTTTCATAACTTCATATAAACGTTGAATACGGCGCTCTGTATTTGTAAATGTTCCCTCTTTTTCTAAACTTGGTGCTGCTGGTAAAATAACATCCGCAAAGCGCGCTGTTTTTGATAAGAACATATCTTGAACAACAAGGAAATCAAGATTTGCTAAAATATGCTGTACATGATTTGCATTTGAATCTACTAAAGCCATTTCTTCTCCCATAACATACATACCACGCAATTTTCCTTCTTCTGCTGCAAGTAGCATCGCAATGTTATTTAGCCCTGGCTCTTTCGGAATCGTAGTTCCATATGCTTTTTCAAATTTCGCACGCATTGCATCATCCGATACCGCTTGATAACCTGGAAGCCAGTTTGGTAATGTTGCCATATCACAAGCACCTTGTACATTATTATGTCCGCGGAGTGGATATGCACCTGCACCCGGGCGACGATAGTTACCTGTTACAAGAAGTAAGTTTGAAATCGCTGCAGATGTTGTACTTCCTCCTGTATTTTGTGTAACACCCATACCCCAAAGTATACAAGTACCATCTGCTTCATATACCATACGAGCCATTTCTTTTAATGTATCTTTAGAAATACCTGTAATACTTTCCGTATAATCAAGTGTATATTTTTCTAACATCTTGCTATATTCATCAAAATTCTTCACATTTTCATCTAAGAATTTTTTATCATGCCAATCTTGATCAATAATATATTTTGTTACACCAGCAAGCCATACATAGTCAGTTCCTTGGCGCGGATGAACAAACAAATCAGCACGCTCTGCCATTTCATGTTTGCGAAGGTCCGCTACAATTAGTTTTTGTTCATGCAATTTGTGAGCACGTTTTACACGTGTTGCAAGTACTGGATGTCCCTCTGTCGGGTTTGCACCGACAACAATGACTAGTCCTGCCTCAGCAATATCTTTCACTGTCCCAGCGTCACCGCCCATACCAACAGTTTTAAATAAACCATCTGTTGCTGGCGATTGACAGTAACGAGAACAGTTATCCACATTATTTGTTCCATATATTTGACGAGCTAACTTTTGCATTAAATAGTTTTCTTCATTTGTTACTTTTGAAGAAGAGATAAAGCCAAATGCATCACTACCATGTTCCGATTTAATATGTTGCATATTGGACGCAACAACTTCTAATGCTTCTTCCCATGATGCTTCAACGAACATATCCCCTTGACGAATCAAAGGCTTCGTAATACGGTCTTCACTGTTTACAAAGTCCCATCCGAACTTTCCTTTCACACATGTAGAAATTCCGTTTACTGGTGCGTCTGATACAGGTTGTACTTTTAAAATTTGACGATCCTTCGTCCACACTTCAAACGAACAGCCTACACCGCAAAATGTACAAACTGTTTTCGTCTTATTAATCTTCGTTGCACGCATTGCAGATTCAACTTCTGAAACTGCTAAAATACTACTATATCCAGGTTCTACATCCTTTACAAAATCAATCATTGGGTCTAAAACATTTGGTTTCAATCCAGTCATGAATCCAGCTTCCCCAAGCATAGATTTTTCCATTAATGCGTTACAAGGGCAAACTGTTACACATTGTCCGCAACTAACACAAGAGGAATCGTTAATACTCACCCCATTATCCCAAATAACACGCGGACGATCTAAACTCCAATCAATCGATAATGTTTCGTTTACTTGTAAATTCTGACATACTTCTACACATTGTCCACAAGCAATACATTGATTGGGATCGTAACGATAAAATGGATGAGTCATATCCACTTCTTTTGCACTAACTTTCGGTTCATATGGATATTTCTGTTCTTCAATTCCCATCATATGTACCGTATTATGGACTTTACAGTTCCCGTTATTATTATCACATACTGTACAATACAATAAATGATTCTCTAATATTCGATCCATCGCTTCCGTTTGTGCTTCTTTTGCGCGCGCTGATTGTCTTTCGATATGCATACCATTTTCTAATTTCGTTGAACAAGCACGCATTAATTTTCCATCCACTTCTACAATACATGTATCACAAGTTTGAATTGGATCAACCTCTGGTACGTGACAAATTTGTGGGTGCTCTAAATTACTTTCGTTAAATAATTGCAGTATCGTCTTTTCACCAGATGAAAGAAATTCCTTTCCATCTACGGTTACACGAACCGTTTGTTCTGCCATAGTTTCCCCTCTCCTTACAACTAACTGTACAATATAGTTTTGAATCCGTTTTCAAAACTATATTGCTGTACATTTTTTGAAACGCTCTGTTGAAATCCTATCTTAGAAGTCGATTCTTGATGCTATAAGGTATACTACAAAAGCCTAAAATGACACTATTCTACTACTCTATTATATCTCACATATACAATAATCACCAAATAATCTTCTGATAATATAGATAACGGATGCTTTTATATTTTCAATGTTTTATGATGAATAGGAAGAAAAATACATACGAAGGGGAAAATAGTATGGAGCCTGTCCAAGAAACATATAAAATGATACGTTATCAAGGAGGAGCCTTTTCCGAACGAGAAGATGAAGTTGTTACAGAATCCCCTGTAACAATTAAATTAAACGGAGAAGAATATGTAACAGTTGTATGCACTCCAAATTATATTGAAGATATGATAATAGGTTTTTTAATTTCTGAAGGAATTATTGCTTCTTATGAGAACATTGATGAGTTATGGATACAGAAAGACAAAGGGGTTGCTCATGTAAAAACATCACAAATCAATCCACTCTATCAAACGCTATATAACAAACGATATGTCACTTCTTGTTGCGGCAAAAGTAGACAAGGGTTTGTTTTTGTAAACGATGCAGCAAAAGCAAAAACTTTACATGATATACATGTAACAATTACTCCAGAAGAATGCTTTCATTTAATGAGCACCTTACAGCAATCTTCTACTACGTTTCGTCAAACAGGCGGGGTTCATAATACCGCCCTGTGCGATCGAAATACCGTTCTCATATCAAGAATGGATATTGGAAGACATAACGCATTAGATAAAATATATGGTCATTGTTTACGTAATAACATATCTGTCAAAGGAAAAATCATCGCATTTAGCGGTCGTATTTCATCTGAAATTTTACTCAAAGTTTCTAAAATCGGTTGCGAAATTGTTCTTTCTAAATCAGCTCCCACAAAATTAGCATTACAGCTCGCTCATGATTTAGGCATTACTGTAGTTGGGTTTATTCGTAATGACTCCTGTAATATTTATACTCATCCAGAACGAGTTGAAGGATATATACCAGAAACAAAATGATTCCTGCTAAAGGGATCGTTTTTTAGTTATAAAAATGGAATATATTTATTTGTTGAATAGTTAATAAAGTTAATATATAATTTCATTACATAAAGTGAATTACTAAAAAACAAATGAAGACACCTGTCTTCCTCGCATATATCTTCTTATTCTTTTACAAATTAAGAAAGAATACGTACAGAATATGTTTATGAATACACAGTAGATGTTCTATCAATATAATCATCAGACCCTTACGGATTACAAATTTCTTCTTTAAATATTAAAGCAGATTATTTATTTTCCTATAAAGCAGGATAAACTGAGGAGGTTACAGCTATGGAAATTCGTTTATTAACAAAAGAGGATGCAAAAATTTATTTAAAAGTGTGTATGGAAGGATTAACACAAAATCCAGAAGCCTTTAGTTCCTCTTATGAAGATGTATTAAAACATGAGGATCCTGTTGCTGCAATGGCAAAACGGTTAGATAACCCTAATAAATATACAATTGGTGTCTTTAAAGATAATGATTTAATTGGAATTGCTACATTAGAAACAAAGTCATTTATTAAACAAGAACATAAAGCAAAAATCGGCTCTGTTTATGTCTCTCCAAAAGCTCGTGGTCTTGGAGCTGGACGTGCATTAATAAAAGCTATTATTGAAAATGCATATAAACTACATGTTGAACAGCTCATGCTTGATGTTGTTATGGGAAATGAAGCTGCGAAAAAATTATACGAATCGCTTGGCTTCCAAACGTATGGCGTACAAGAACGTGCCTTAAAGCACAATGGACAGTATTGGGATGAAGAACATATGGTTTTATTTTTAAATGACTAATTGTATAGCATCAATTTATATAAAAAACACCTTTCGATAAAGGTGTTTTTTCTTACAACAATATAATGTTCCCGTCATCTTATTGAATGGTTCTATTCCCTCCTCTTCGCTATACTAAAAGTACGAAATCACAACAAAAAGACATGAGAGATGAAAAAATAATAGAAGTAATAGAATGAAATCAGTAATTGGAGGAATAACAGATATGAAACAGCACAAACATCTTATTTTGTTCATTTTTGGTACAATAATCGTCACTTCAGGATTAGCAATTCTTCCTTGGTTTATTGTATAAAGCTTCTATCATTTTTTGATTCCTTCCTATACAAAAATCCCCTGTACATAGCATACAGGGGATTTTTACGTACAAATAAAAAAGCTCATTGTTTCTCAAAATGAAACAATGAGCCTTTACATCTATTATAGAATTCCGAAAAATTTATTAGCACACGTCACAATAATTAGCATAGATACGGCAATACACATCACAATAGCATTGCGCTCTTGTTTATCTTTTTGTAAACGTTCTTCTTTTTTACTCACGTGTATAGTCCCCTTTATAACAATAAAAAAAGTGTGAGATAGGAGATTTTCCTTATCCGATGCGAGGTGAATACGAAATTCCTCACTATCTCACATACACAATAGAATGGAATTGTCATTTTATAAATAAAATGACATGACGTTATGTCGCAACATAGGGTATTTTGTGTCGCTACGCTTTCTATTATAAAAAAGAGTTGTGCAAAAGTAGTGCATTTTTTATGTCAATTGCCTTAGTAGAAAAAATACACTACAATTCAATCACGTAAACAGAGTTTTTTATTATTTTCATGTAAACTATACAAAGTAGAATGAATGTTTTGAGGTGCACAAGACTATGATTAAAATCTTATTAGTAGACGATGAAGAACGCATGTTGCGATTGTTAGATTTATTTTTGAGCCCACGTGGTTATTTTTGTATGAAAGCCAATTCAGGTATAGAAGCTCTTGAACTAATTCAACAAAAGAACTTCGATATCATTTTATTAGATGTGATGATGCCCAATATGGATGGATGGGATACATGTTATCAAATCCGTCAAATCAGCAATGTTCCAATCATAATGTTAACAGCTCGTAATCAAAACTACGATATGGTAAAAGGACTTACAATGGGAGCAGATGATTATATTACAAAACCTTTTGACGAACAAGTACTAGTTGCACGAATTGAAGCTGTACTGCGCCGAACAAAAAAGGATGGTTTTATAAGCTTCAATGGCATTGAATGGGATAAAACAAAACATACTGTTACTGTTTACAGCGAGAAAATTCCCCTTACACCTATCGAGTTTTCATTACTAGGACTGTTTTTACAAAATACAAACCGAGCTTATAGCCGTGATGATTTAATTGAAAAAATATGGGGTTATCAAACAGATATTGAATATCGTACTGTTGACTCACATATTCGCAATATCCGTGATAAATTACGAAAAAAAGACTTTCCTGTTGAAAAATACTTAGAGACTATCTATAAAGTGGGATATAAGTGGAAAAGCGAATGAAAATAATAATGCGAAACTTTTCTAAGTGGGACATGACTCACCTCACACTTAGAATTAGTTAAACAACACGTGATAAAACTTTGGTCAGTGGTGAGATTTCTTCCGCTGGCCATTAATGTGAAATAAAGGTATGGTGAAAAAATGAACAAACTTTCGCTCAAAATTGGTACATATTTCTTAATATTAGCTTTATGTATTGAAACAATTGCCTTTGTATCTTGTCATACAAGTCTGGCGAACATGCGTATCGAGGAAGAAAAATCCGCCCTTTTAGAAAAAGGAAAGCGCTATAGTAACTTTATTTCAAGACGTTATGGGCCACGAGCTTTTGAACATGCTGCAGCAATGGAATCACATTCTAATTCAGATACAAAGTTAGTCATAACAGACACTAATGGGCAAATCCTTTCCTCTTCTGATCCGGTAACACAAGAAATGAAAAAGCAACTTGCTTCCAAAATAAACTGTACTTCAATAGATGGAACTTTGGTTGAGAAAAATTGGAAAACATCGAAATTTATTTCAACAGCAACGCCAATTATCATTCATAGACAAATAACTGGGTATGTACATATGTTTTTAGATACAGCCTTCTTAGAAAAAATGATTCTTCGTTTAACACGTCAATTTATTATTATTGGTATACTAACTCTTATTTTAACAACCATTTCTGTATTTATCTTTTCTCGTGTCATTACCGATCCTCTTATTAAAATGAAACGTGCAACAGAAAAAATGTTAAAGCTGAATAAACCAATTAAATTAGGAATTAAACGCAATGATGAACTCGGTAGTTTAGCAACAACAATTGAAGAATTATCCAGTGAATTAGCCTACATGAAAAAAGAAAGAAATGAATTTCTTGCAAGTGTAGCACACGAACTGCTCACACCACTCACGTATATGAAAGGTTATGCGAAAGTTGCTAAAAGAGATTCTTTATCTAAAGAAGAACGTGAAGAATACCTACAAATTATCGAAGATGAAACCGATAGTGTAACAGGACTCGTTCAAGATTTATTCGATCTTGTTCAGCTAGAACAACATCAATTTATTATAAAAAAACAAAAAGTTCCACTCTTGCCTTTTCTAGAGCGCATGATTGAAAAAACAAAAACTACACTTGCTAAAAAACAAATGAAAATTAAGTTCTACTGTGTAGATAACCTCGATGTATGTATGGATGAACGCCGAATGGAACAAGTTATGCTAAATTTATTACACAACGCCTATCAGCATTCTTATGAACAATCAATTATTACTGTACACGCATCACAAAATGAGAATACTTTTTCTATAAGTGTGCAAGATGAAGGAGAAGGTATTCCACAGGAAGATATTCCACATATTTTTGATCGTTTTTATCGAGTTGATAAATCAAGAACTCGAGCTACAGGGGGGAAAGGAATCGGTCTAGCTGTTGCAAAAGAAATTGTTGAATTACACAGCGGCTCCATTCAAGTAAAAAGTAAGTTAAGAATTGGAACTGAATTTATTATTGAATTACCAATTGAATAATATGTACGTTAAATCACCAGTAGTGTCTTTACTTCAAAACTGCTGGTGATATTATATTAATAGCCAATATTTATTCGCAAATCATTAGTAAACACATTAAAATACTACTAGTACGAGCTGACCTTTTGAAATTATTCTTATTTCAATATAAAATGTAAATACAACTGTGAAAGGTTCGGAGGATGATACGATTGGAAATCCATGTATTAACAAAACAAGAGGCAGAAATTTACTTAGAACTTCGTGTAGAAGGATTAAAACAAAATCCAGAGGCTTTTAGTTCTTCTTATGAAGATATTATTAATAAAGAATGCCCGATTGAGTATAAAGCACAGAAATTAGCACAAGATGAAAACTATACACTAGGTGCATTTAATGACGATAAATTAATCGGGGTTGCAACCTTGGAAACGAAACCATACGTGAAACAAGAGCATAAAGCAAAAATCGGCTCAGTATATGTATCTCCAAAAGCACGTGGACTTGGAGCAGGAAAATCCCTCATTAAAGAGTGTATTGAACTTGCAAAAACATTAGAAGTAGAACAAGTTATGCTTGATGTTGTTGTCGGAAACGATGGTGCAAAAAAACTTTACGAATCATTAGGATTTAAAACATTTGGTGTACAAGAGCGCTCTTTAAAATATAATGGCCAGTACTGGGATGAAGAGCATATGGTTTTATTCTTAGATGAAGAAAACTAATAAAAAAGTCCTCAAGTATGAGGATTTTTTTATTACCATTTTACATTGCAAACCACGAATTATATAACAACTGAATTGCCTCTTCAATCTCTGCCTCTGATAAAATAGCAAACCCAAGTAAAACTGTATTTTTTGAAGTAGTCCCTTCTTTATAGTACATAGAAACTGGATATACTTTTATACTATTTTCAGCTGCTCTTTTTATTAATTCTTCTTCTAACATTTTATTGTGAACCTTTAATAAGATATGTAAGCCAGAATCTTCTCCGATTACTTCCACCTTATTAGAAAAGTACCTTTCTATCGCTGAGACAAGAGCATCTCTCTTTTTCCGATAAACGACTCGCATCTTATGAATATGTTTTTCCCAATATCCTTCATTTAAAAACCTTCTAATGATTTCTTGATCGATTCTTGAAACACTTTGTGTATAAAATAAATATTGTGTTTGATACAACTCAATTAGCTGTTTAGGCAGCACCATGTAGCTCATACGTAATGATGGAAGCAATGCTTTTGAAAATGTTCCCATATAAATTACATTTCCCTCTGTGTCAAGCCCTTGCAATGCTGGAATCGGCTTTCCAGAGTAACGAAACTCACTATCATAATCATCTTCGATAATATAACGTCCACGCTCCCCTTGTGCCCATTGTAATAGTTGCATCCTTCTTTTAATTGGCATAATCATTCCACACGGAAATTGATGAGATGGAGTAACGAACACAACATTTGCATTACTACCTTCTAAATCTGAAATACAAATCCCATCCTCATCAAGCGAGAGCATCTGAACATTTTCTTCTCCTTTCTCAAAGGTAACCAATTTCCGGTGATATCCTGGATTTTCAACTGCAAAATGACTTCCCTTTAGCAGCTGAAACAACATTCTTATTAAAAATTGTGTTCCGGCCCCTATTACAATTTGACTTGCTGAACATCTCACACCTCTTGATTCATATAAATATTTCGCCATCTCTTCACGCAAACTCGCTTCACCTTGGGGATGGCCAAGAAAGAGTAGATCCTTATTTTCTAGTTGCCATACCTCGTTTGAAATCTTCCGATAAACCGAGAATGGAAATGCATTTACATCTACACCTGTTTGTGTAAAATCATATTTATATTTCTGTTCCCTATGCAGTACTTCCTTAACAACTTCTCTTTTTTTCACTGTATATATCATTTGTTCAATTTCACATACAAAATACCCCTTACGTGAAACTGATTCAATATATCCTTCTGCAAGAAGCTGTTCATATGCCGATTCCACTGTATTTTTACTTACCTCTAAATGCGCCGCTAACTTTCTTTTTGCTGGGAGCTTCGTCAAAGGAGGGATTTTTCCACTTCTTATTTCTGCTTTTATATACTCGTATAACTGTACATACAGTGGGATTTTTTCCTCCATATTCAAATTTGGTGTTAATTCTAACATGAAATCTGACCCCTTTATAAAATGAATTATTGATACTTTTTATAGTACCAGAAGTTATATATAATTCCTTCTATCATGTAAATTTTAAAAAATCAACCTTAGAAAGGAGCATCATGATGATGAACAATAACAGACGACTCGGTCTCATTATGATTATTACAGGAGCTACTTTATGGGGAGTATCAGGTCCGATGATTCAGTGGCTTTTTCAACATACTAAGGTATCATCTATCGATTTTTTAGTAATTCGCCTATTGCTTGCTGGGGTCTTTATTTTATGTTTCTTACTTACCAAAAAACAAAATATATTTCGTATTTGGCAACACCCACGCCATCTTTTACAACTTATCATTTTCTCTATTCTTGGGATGCTTGGCGCACAGTATGCTTTTATCGAAACAGTGCATATTAGCAACGCTGTTACTGCTACTCTATTTCAATTTTTAGGGCCAGTTCTCATTACTATTTATGTTGCAGTGCAACATAAATAGCTTCCTTCCATTATGCAAGTATTGGCAATTGTCTCTGCCCTGACAGGAACATACTTTATCATTACAAATGGATCCGCCCAAAATATTGTCTTATCGAAAGAAGCGATTTTATTTGGTCTGTTAACAGCAATTGGTTTTGCCTTTTACACGCTGCACCCAGCTTCCCTTATTAAACAATGGGGGACGACTCTTATTATTGGCTGGGGTATGTTAATCGAGGGTCTTGCACTATTTATTTGTAATCTCTCCTTCGAATGGAAACAACTTTCACAAACCTTTACATTGCAAACATTCTCTATGCTAATTCTAATCATTGTAAGTGGAACACTTTCTTTCCTTCTTTACATTGGTAGTCTAAAATATTTATCAGCAACAGAGACAAGTATTTTATCTAGTATTGAACCGCTTGTAGCAGCCATTGTTTCCATCACTTGGCTAAAAGAATCTTTCGGAGCATACCAATTACTAGGCGGTGTGTGTATCGTCATTGCTGTTATTTTCTTAACAATGCCAGAAAAAGATGCAGAGCCTACATTTACAACTGAACAAATATAGTACAAAATGTCAAAAGAGGTCATACTAAACTTATGACCTCTTTTTATGAATTAAAAGGAATTGTCCTGTCTTCTAGCAAATACAATTACACTAACTATGAAAAATAGGAGTGTGGCAAGATGAAAAAAATTGGAACCGTGCTACTTTTCTCCTGTATCATCACTGGCTGTACCTCACTAGGGCAAAATTCCAAGGAACCGATAAAAGAAATAACCGAAATCTCTAAACCTCAAACTAACGCACCCACCTTTTTTCACCTTAGTGTCTTAAAGGATGTTTACTGGCAAGAAAGCCCTTCCTTTGTAGAAGGAAAGATGCCGTTAAAAGGCATTGAAGGAAAGATTGCAATTGCAGATAGTACTTTCATTGCCAATGAGAAAAATAAACAGATGTGGTTCTTCCTCGATCCACAAATGCCATCTGGTAAACTATCTATTATTGCTCTAAAACAAGGATCTACAACACCCACTCCCGTACTCTTTCCAGATGAAGCTTCCGAACAGACTTGGACTACTCCTACTCCCATTCATTCAAATACAGAAGAACTACCTCTTCTTATGTCACTGCCTTCCCCCGGATTATGGGTATTAAATGTATATATTGATGAGAAATATTATGAGCAAATTGTTATTCATGTAGAAAAGAGTGACAAAGCTTAATTTCTTCCTTACAACAATGTAATTCTTATGTCATCTACTTCGATAGTTGTATCTCCCTCTCTCTCTTATACTAAAAATAAGAAATGCAACAACAAACAAGGAGAGATGAGAGATGAAAAAAGTGATGGATGTTGTAGTGGCAGTGGTAGAGGTTTTCGTAAATGGAAAGCAAGTTGCAATGGAGTTGAATAAATAATACAGAGCGAAATGTTTATTACTAATCATATAAAACAATAAGCGGGAGTACGATTTCTTTATTGTTTTGATCTCTTATCTCACTAAAAAAGCAGCGCCCTTCTAAGAAGATGGCACTGCTTTTTTATTATTATTTTAAATAACTTGGCATTTTTGTAATTTGCGCTACTCCTGATTCAATTGCTGCTTTTGCTACTGCAGCTGCAACACTTGGGACAACTCTTTTATCTAGCGGATTCGGAATTACATAGTTTTCATTACGTTCTTCATCAGTAATGATGTTAGCGATCCCATATGCTGCAGCTAATTTCATTTCCTCTGTAACATCTGTTGCACGTACATCTAATGCCCCACGGAATATACCAGGAAATGCCAACACGTTATTTACTTGGTTTGGATAATCAGAACGCCCTGTTCCAACTACAACAGCACCAGCCTTTAGTGCATCCTCTGGGTATATTTCTGGGATTGGATTCGCCATTGCAAACACAATTGGTTTTTCACTCATTGTCTGTACAAGTTCTGTGGTTAACACATTAGGAGCAGATACACCGATAAAAATGTCTGCTTCATGAATCGCTTCTTTTAATGTTCCACGTATATATTCGCGATTTGTTTTCTTTGCAATCTCTATTTGTGCCGGATTCATCCATGATTCACCCTCACAAACAATTCCTTCTAAACTTACTAATGTAATATGCTGCGCTCCAGCTTGTAACAGTAATTTAGCAATTGCTATCCCTGCCGAACCAGCACCATTAATGACAATTTTCACTGCATCCATCTGTTTGTTTACAACTTTTAACGCATTAATAACCGCAGCTAAAACAACAATTGCTGTTCCATGTTGGTCATCATGAAACACCGGAATATTTGTTTCTTCTTTTAAGCGCTTTTCAATTTCAAAACAGCGCGGCGCTGCAATATCTTCTAAATTAATACCTGCAAATGTAGGTTCTAAGTTTTTAACAATGGTTACGATTTCATCTACATCAGTCGTTCCAAGACAAAGCGGAAATGCATCTACATTCGCAAACTTTTTAAATAAAATACTTTTTCCTTCCATAACAGGCATAGCTGCTTTCGGGCCAATATCACCTAATCCAAGTACTGCTGTTCCATCCGAAACAACTGCAACCATATTACCGCGCGCTGTATAGTCATAAGCTGTTTCTTCATCTGCAGCGATCGCTTTACAAGACTCAGCCACTCCTGGTGTATATGTCAAACTTAAATCATCTGCTGAATTTACTTCTACTTTACTTGTAATTTCAATTTTCCCTACCAATTCTTTATGAAGTAATAATGAACGTTCATTAATTTGACTTTCTAACATATAAATAAGCTCCTCCTAATTTGACAAGCTAGCTACGTTTTTACATAGCTAGCTTGTATGATAATAATTTACGAAAACATTTTTAATAAAATTGTTGCTGTTACGACCATTGCAGCACCGCCCAAACGCGTGGAAATTTGCGCAAATGGCATTAATTCCATACGATTTGAAGCTGATAAAATCGCAACGTCTCCAGTTCCGCCTAATCCGCTATGGCATCCTGTTACAATCGCAGATTCAACTGGGTACATTTTCATGACTTTCCCAACAAGGAAACCAGTCGTTATCATTGTTAATACTACTGATGCACACACCACAACATATCCAACTGAAAGAACAGCTGCTACATCTTTTAATGGGATATATAACAATCCTAAACCAACCATTAATGGCCACGTTAAGCTTGTCGAAATAAATTTATATAAGTGATATGCACCTTGCTCCATTTTTGCTGGCATTAATTTAAAGTATTTTACAAGTGCTGCTGAAAAGATCATAATGATTGCCCCTGGAATACCAATAAATTTAGAAGCAAATCCACCGAAAATAAAGAACGTACATGCAATTAATAAACCTGCTCCCATTAATGAGAAGTCAATTGGTTTTTCTGTATTTTGTTCTTTTAATAATTCATCTTGATCACCTGTTTTTACCAATGCACCATTACCGCTAAGCTCTGGTTTTTTCTCACCTAAGCGCTTCATGTATCCAGCGCTTACAATCGCAAACATATTTCCGATAACCGCTGCTGGCACAAGCTGAGATACAAATGTTGCTGATGATTGATTTAAAATGTCACTGTAAGCTAAGGAAAGTGGTAAAATACCTTCTCCGATACCACCGCTCACAATTGGTACAATGATAAAGAAGAACGTTCGCTTCATTTCAAATCCAAATAATGATCCAACTAATAATCCAACTGCAATAGAAGCAATTGTTCCTACAACTAACGGAATAAACATACGAACAAACCCTTGTACTAACACTTTACGGTTCATTCCTAAAATACTTCCGACTACTAAACAAGAAATATATAAATATAAAAAGTTCGACTTTTTCATTAGCATCGTCGCTGCTTCCATTGAAGCTGGATTCATCCAATTAAAAAACACTAGTAAAGATGGAATAAATAATGAAAGAATTGCTGGTCCACCAATATTTTTTAAAATCGGAATCCTCATCCCAATATCACCTAAGAAAATCCCCATGATCATAATGACTGCAAATCCACCAATCATATCAGCAGGTAATTTGTTATATACAGATGCTCCATAAATAATAGCTGCTAATACGATATATAACGGTAAAGGTATAACACCAATTTTAATATTCATAATTTTTGAAACAAAAGACTTTTGTTCCACCTCTGTTGTTTCCACGGGTGATACCGCTTCCACTTTTTTTTGAATCCCCATATAGGCACCTCCTTATATTCTTATCTACAATATTAAAACGCTTTCAATAGTAAAAATAGTTTTTGTAAGTTTTGTAATTAGTTTTGTAATTAAAAAAAGTATAAGCGGCTTATATAAGCCGCTTATACATACAAACGTATTTTGTTTTCATCGATGCATCGTAATTTACTTACTGGTCTCCCCACATGTTGATAAACCATTTCATTTTCTAAAACCCCAATTTCAGTTAAGAACATTACATACTTTCGAATAGACACCCTTGAAATTCCAACTAATTGAGCCATTTCATCTGTTGTAAATGCTTGTCCATGAAGTGATTCTATTTGCTTCCAAATTAACTGTAATGTTTGTCTTGTTAGCCCTTTTGGCAGCTCTTTATTCACATGAGTTTCTACTTTTTCTTTTTGTAAAATCAACGTATCTAATTCAGACTGGCTAATTTTTTGCTGTTCTTTCATAAAGATAAATTTTTCTCGATATGCGGTTAATGCTTCCTTAAACCTTTCAAATGTAAATGGTTTAATTAAATAATCAACAACCCCATATTGAAGTGCTTTTTTAATACTTCCCATATCATGCACAGCTGAAATCATGATAACATCAATTTCTTTTTCTTGATTCCGAATATGCAGTAGCAATTCAAATCCTGTATCAACAGGCATAAAAATATCAAGCAATATGAAATCTATAGACGATTCCTTTAATATCTCTACTGCTTCTTTCACAGAATTAGCTATATGAACAAGTTCAAACCCTCCTACTTGCTCTAAATAATGCTTATTTAACATCGCTACCATTGGATCATCTTCTACAATCAAAACTTTGATCATATCCCTATCTCATCCCTACTTTTGTATGGTATTTCAATGGTTATAGTCGTTCCCTTCCCTAACAAAGACTCTACCTGTATATCCCCATTTATTCGCTTTAAACTATCCTTTACAAGATACAAACCATATCCTCGATTTTCTCCTTTTGAGGAATACCCTTTGACAAATAATTTGTCAATTTCTTCTTGCCGGATTCCAACTCCTGTATCTTTAACTGTGATAATCATCTTATCATGATATTGAATAGAAATATCTACTCGCTTATATTGACAATTTATCACCGCATCTAATGCATTATCAATTAAATTTCCTACAATTGTAATGAGTTCATGAATAATACTTTCATCATATGGCTCTGGTAAGTAAGAATTTTCGCTTACAATGAGTTGTATACTCTTTTCCCTTGCGTAACTAAGTTTACCAAGCATAAATCCTGCAAATACAGGATTTTTTATTTTTCGCATCACACCACCAATTTCATATTGATGCTCCGAGACCATGTTACTAATATAGGTCTCTAATTGTTCATAATGCTTCATATGTGTAAGCCCTAATACAACATGCATCTTATTCATAAACTCATGAGATTGTGCCCTGAGCGCTTCTGCATAAAGTTGAATATCCGTTAATTGTTCTGCTAATTGCCTAATCTCTGTTTTATCACGAAATGTTGCAATAGCACCAACAATTTCTCCTTTAACATATAAAGGAACTCTATTTGTAACAATGGTAATTCCATAAAGATTTTGTTCCTCATACAATTGTGCTTTCCCCGTTTGTAACACTTCTTTTATACATGAGTTGGGCATATACTTCTCAACATCTTTACCAATAAAATCTTCTTCGAGACCACTTTTCTTAAATAACCGTTTCGCTTCGTTATTAATTAAAGTAACTCTCGCATCTTTATCGACAGCAATAATTCCTTCTTTAACAGATTGTAACATCGTATTCCGTTCTTCTAAAATTTTTGCGATTTCGCTAGGTTCAAGATCAAATAAAATTTTCTTAATATGTCTAGCTAATAAAATAGCACCTATAATTCCAACTAAGATTCCAACACCGACACCGATATAAATAATGTATCTACTCTCTTTTATCCTCTCATGCACATTATCAGCTGAAATTCCGACAGCAACAACCCCCATTTGTTCTCTCGTTTCAGAAAAAACAGGTACAAACACTCGCATAGAGATTCCCAATGTTCCTTCTGCCATTGATACATGCTCTTTTCCTTTTAAGGCTATCCCTTCATCCCCCCCTACAAAGTGATGGCCGATTTTTTGAGGATCTGGGTGAGATTTGCGAATGCCATTCATATCCATGACCACGATAAATTGAACATCTGTATTTTTTAACAACCGATTTGTATACGTTTGAATTTCAGATATATCTTTTCTTCCTGCTAAAGCATCAATTACAAGTGGTGAATTTGCTACAATACGCGCGATTGTTTTTGCTTTTTCAGCTTGACTTTCTTCCGTCGTACGTTCGACATTATGACTAATTAATATATCTGTTACAAGTAAAGAAAGTAAAATAACAGTACATACCAGCAACGTAATCGTTTTCCATAAACTTAACAATTTTTTTCTTTTTCTCATCCCTTTATTGTCTCCCTTATTTCTTCTTTACTACACGCGAAATCTATCTTACTTATTCTTTTTTATGAATACAACGTTTTTTAATACAACTGAACTTTAATCATGCCTCAGCAAACGGGATTTTACGAGGATTTTATCTCCCACCTATTTTCTTTGTTTTTACTGAATCTTGAGATGAGAATATTACCGTTCGCAAACAGTAAAATAATAAATGGTAGCGATTTTTGCAAACGAGAAATATTCATCATTGTTTTTCTCTCCTATCTCCCGATGTATAACTAAACAAAAACAAGAGAAATTCAGTATAAAAAATTATGCTGAATTCCTCTTGTTTTTGTTAAATATAATCATCACTTTCTCTTCTTAACTCCATTTCTGTCCCATTCACTTTGAATTTTGCACATAACTAATAGCTTGACTCCCCATCTGTATCCATGCCTGTTCAAAGCTTTCGCGTGGAACACTTACACTTGCAGTATCACTAAGCGGATCATGAATATAAACTAACTCCTTATCATAACCAATAAGAAGAATACAATGTTCATTGTACGTAATAGAGACATTACCTGCATCTGTTTCCCATGTATCAAATTCATTTTCATCCAAAGGAGCATATGTTGCATTTGTAATCATAACAACTGGCTTGCCCTCTTTTACAGTTTTATAAATTTCATTTATATTTTCACCTGTTAAATCAACAACTTGATTTGGTAAGTATTTATTTGCTAACTGAAAAAGCGGTTCATGATACACACCATATCCTGATTCAGAAAAAGTATAAATATTCCCTACAAACCCTTCATGTGGATTACCGCGTACACCATCATTTGAAAAGGCAACTTTCTGTATTTCATCTGCCAGCGTCATCTTACCTACTGAAACACCTGCGTACTGTAACATCATGGCTAAGCTAGTTACTTCGCAGCCTCTATCTAACTCTGGTAACTGCTGGATAAAAGGTACATTTTGCAATAATACTTTTTCTTCATCTGCATTCCCCAGCGTCTTTTTCTTTTTTGCTTGCGCAACTGGAGTGACAAGCTGATTCTTACCGCTTTCCTTTTGAACAAATTTGTTTGAGACGATTCTCTTTACATTTTCTACACGTTTAGTAACAGGCATTATGCCGCTCCGTTTCATATATACACTACAGATAAATATCCCTAATACAATCAAACATATATACACCTTCCACTTTCGCTTCATTCTTCTATCTTCACGTCCTTTTTAATTCGTTAAATACGAATAAAATGCATCCGCATCTGTTTGAACCATAGGTAAAAAGACAAGTTCTTTTCCCTTTTCAGGTTGTTCCTTTTTTATTTTCTCTGTTAACTGTTGAATATTTGTATTTGTACTATCTATGCCAAGCTCGTCTGCAATTTGTATTACTTTCTGCTCATTTATTTCTCTTAGCACTTGGTAAATATCTTTACCATATAAATCAATATGAAGTTCTTTTGCTTCGGCCTGAATTTTCCCCTCGTATACTTCTTGTGCCAAATCTTCTATACCTTTTCCTTTTTGCGAAATCCCTAGCTGTTTCGCTTCTTCCTTTACTTTCGTTCCATAAATCTCAGTTGCAATCTCTTCTATTTCTTTTCCTTTGGTTGAAACCCCAAGTTTATCTGCTTCATCATTGATCTTGATTGTATTAATTTGATTTATTAAATCCACAATAGATGTATTATCTATTATTATTCCTAAATTCGCTGCTTCTTTTTTTACTTTGGTTTCATAGATTTCTTCTGAAAGAGCCCCCACATCTTTTCCCTCAGTAGGAATCCCTAGCTGTTTTGCTTCCTGATCAACTTCAGTTTCATGAATTTCTTTTTCTACTGTGATTTGTTCTTTACCATCCGTTTCAATTCCTAGTTTTTTTGCTTTTTCCTCTGTATGTGCCACATGTATTTTCCCATCATTTAGTTGTTCTTTACTGCGCTGAACAAAGTCCGTTTTTCCTTTTGACATCATAGAAGAGGATGCGCCTCCCATTACGCTTAAACTCAACATTCCAATAACAAATAATGACACTATCTTTTTCTTTTCCAAATTTCATCTCCCCTTTACATTTCTTACACTGTGATTTTCTTCTGATGCTTCCTCTTCCATTTTCCCCACATTATCGTAAAAGATATGCTCAATTCGGTTCCTATTAAAATTACTCATGAACATAACTATCTAGCTATCCTCAAAAAGAATACAAAGTGATTACTTTTTCTCTCTTTTGTCCTTCTCATTCTGTGTAAACTCTATTATTAAAAATATTTCTTAACTTTCCCTTAACAAAAAGACGACCTTGTAAAAACAAGATCGTCTCCAATTTCTTTATATTCTTTGATTTTTAGGTAAAATCACTTCAAAACAAGTGCCTTCATTCATTTTACTCTCTACTTTTATTTTCCCATGATGCTTTTCTACAATCCAGCTGGCAATTGAAAGACCTAAACCAGCACCTTCTGCCTTCGTTCTTGCCTTATCTCCTTGATAAAAACGGTCAAATAACTTTGGAATCTCTTCTTCTTTTATTCCAATTCCATTGTCTTTTACCTGAATCGTAATTGAACTATTGGTTTGCATGCATGCTACTTGAATCGTTCCGCCCACATCAGTATATTTCATCGCATTGTCTAATAAAATTACCACCATTTGATGAATTCGTTCTCTATCACCAATAAAAGATACTTTAGATTCGATTTCCAATGTCATCTTTTTCTCTTGATACGCAGCAATTTCTGTATAAGGATCTACTACTTCCGTTAATAATTCATCTAATGCAAATTCCTTTTTATACATTTCAATTTGATTCGAATCCGAACGAGCTAATAATAATAAATTAGCAACAAGCTTCGATAACCTTCTACACTCCTTTGAAATTGTAGAAATATCAATTGCCTTTTCCTCTATCGTGGCGGAAGGAGACTGAAATAATACATCCGTTTTAGATTGAATGACCGCTAGTGGTGTTCTTAATTCATGAGATGCATCAGAAACAAACTGTTGTTGCTTTTCCCAAGAATTACGAATTGGTACAAGAGCTTTTCCAGCTAAGAAAAATCCCATCCCAATTGCACATAAACTTCCTATACTGCATCCCGCTATAAGAATTAGTAATAACGTATGCAACATATCCCTTTCTGCTGTTGTATCGCGTACAAATTGAACCGTCATTTGTCCAAATTCAGTATTACGCTGAAAAGCCAACGCTCGAAAACTCTTCCCTTTGATTTCAATATCCTGAAAACCCTCTAATTGTTCTGGGAAAAACGCTAAAGCATTTTCTTCAAAAACAGGATCAACAAATTTAGGATTCTTATCTATTAGGGCTACTTTTTTTCCATGCCATAACAGTACAGTAATCCTTGGATCTCCAATACGAATATCCTTAACGGACCCTTTTGGATTAGACTTAGAATGTTTCTTCTCTTTTGCTTTAAACATTTCTAGCGAATTATCTACTCCACTATAAATACGATTATATGTATAGCCATAGATAATACTCCCTAGAACTCCAATTAATATAATAAACACTAATGAATTTAAAATTGTAAGGCGAATGCGGGTTCTTTGAAACATACTCTTATTTTTCATTGTTCTTTTAACATATACCCAATCCCGCGAACGGTTTGAATATCTTTTTGATAACCAAATGGCTCCAACTTTTTTCGTAAATGATGAACATACACTTCAACAATGGCTACCGTTGTATCTGAATCGAATCCCCAAACGCGATCAAAGATTTGTTCACGCATTAAAATCTTTCCACTATTTTGAATGAGGTACTCTAAAAGTTCATATTGCTTTAATGTTAATTTAATTGCTTCTCCACCCACTTGAATATCCTTGTCCTTTCCGAACAACTCGATTCCACGGTAGTTAATGGTTTGCTTTGTTGTTAAATTACCACTTCTTCGTAATAAAGCTCGAATTCTCGCTTTCAGCTCGGGAGCTTGAAATGGCTTTATTAAATAATCATCCCCTCCAAAATCTAATCCTTTCACACGGTCTTCCAAAGAATCTTTAGCAGTCAAAAACAAGACAGGTGTTTCAATTTTGTCATTCCGTATTCTTTGAATTACTTCAAAACCATCTATCACCGGTAACATCACATCAAGAAGTATTACATCATAAATATTTTGTAACGCCAAAAATAAACCATCTTCTCCATTCATTGCTGTATCAACTTCAAACTCATCACATAAAATTTGTGTAATTGATTCCAATAAAGGTGCATTATCTTCTACAACTAATAAGCGCATACCACTTTCTCACCTTTCATCAAATATAAAGTGAAACTTTAATCGGTGGTGATTTTCTTCATCCATCACTGATTATTAGTAGCCCGCGAATAGCGGGATAAATAATTACTGTTACCATTTTTCATAATAACAAAAGAGAGCAGCACAACATACTTATCCTTACTTCCAAACGATTTCCAGGCTTATATCCGAACACTTCACCTTGCCTTGCTTCCTCTAAATCCTACGTACTTATAATAATTATATATCATTGTCTATGTAGACCTGTCATAACATGAATCATTTTCTCGCTCATTTACCATCCGTTTATATATGTACTTTATTATGAAAGCTATTCCTTAACTTTCCCTTAACAAAAGAAGTTTCAAAAAGGAGAATTTGTACCCTTACAACACTGTAATCCTCATGTCACCTAATTCGATAGTTACAAGACTTGCTACCCGCTATACTTAAAGTAAGAAATGAGACAACAAGCAAAGGAAAGATAAGAAAGCCGTATCTTTTTTACAGATACGGCTTTCTTTTATTTTTGATTTGTACGGTTCGAAATACTAATTGCCCGATCTGTTGCTTTTGCTGCTTCATCTAATGCTTCTTTACTATTTTTCCCATCATACATTGCTTCTAGCGCTTTTACAACTGCATAGCGGGATTCAGGAAATACACTAATAAGTGCACCTTGTGTTGCAACAGATGGTTTTGTTGCTTGTAACTGTTCTACCGTTACTTTTAACTGTGGATATTTTTCATATTGTTGTTTTACTAAAGGCTCATTATATGTATCTGGGTTAATAGAGAAATAACCTGTTTCCGTATGCCATTTTGCTTGTACATCTGCTTTTGTTAAGTATTTCATAAAGTCCCAAGCACCTTTTTGTGTTTCTTCTGCGACCATATTCGTCATCCATAGTGATGCACCGCCAATAACAACTCCGTTTTGTTTCACATCTTCTGGATATGGGATATATGCTACTCCTACATTAAATTTAGACGAATCAATCACATTACGAACACCTGCTGAAGAATCTAAATACATCGCAACTTGTCCAGATTGGAATGCGGCACGAACATCATCCCAACTCGCCCCATACTTTCCTAATGTACCAGCTTTATTCAGTTCATCTAATAAGCCAAATACTTTTTGTCCTTCTTTTCCGTTAAATACAGCTTTTTCCGCTGCACCTTTACGCCCATTTTCTTTATCAACATATAACCCACCTTGTGTTGCCAAAAGCTCTTCAAAGAACCATCCGTAATTTAACATTGAAAAACCGTACTGTTTTACGCTTTCGCCTTCTTTAACAGTTAATTTTTTTGCTGCTTCTTTTAATTCAGCGTATGTTTTCGGTGCTTTTTCCGGATCGAGCCCCGCTTTTGTAAAGGCATCTTTATTATAAATTAATACTGGTGTAGATGAATTAAATGGCATGGAATACATTTTCCCATCAACTGAATAGTAATTCGTAATCGCTTTTTCTAATTTCGATGTATCATATTTATCCTTTTTAATCCAGCTATCAATCGGTGTAATCTTTTTACTATCAATCATATATTTCGTTGTAATTTCGCTAGATTGAACGAGAGCTGGTGATTCTTTTGAAGCTGTTATATTTTTAAACTTCGTTAAAGATTCTTCATAGGAACCTTGAAATTCAGCTTTCACCTCATATTTATTTTGTGACTTATTATAATCTGCAACAATTCCATCTAACACACCTTGCGTTTTTCCACCCATTGCATGCCAAAAGCGAATAACTGTTTTATCTCCATTCTTTTCTGCGGGAGCTACTTTTTCCTTTGCTTCAGATTTCCCCTCTGTTTTACTACTTGAACAAGCTGCAGCTGATAAAGCCATCGTTGCTGCCATTATAATAACAGCACCTTTTTTCCAAAATCTCATCTCAATCCCACCTTTTCATATGTATGTTTATTTAATTGCCCCTTTTGTTAAACCTTGTTGCAACTGCTTCTGACCTAAAAATAATAAAATTAAAGTCGGAATCACAATAACTGTAACTCCTGCCATCACACTGCTCCAATCTGTTGCAACTTCCTGAGATTGAAGTTGTTTCACCCCAATTTGTACGGTTCTAATTTTCTCATCATTCGTAACTAGAAGAGGCCATAAATACATATTCCATGTTGTTAAAAAGCTATATACACCTAGTGTTATAAAACTTGTTTTACAATAAGGAATGACAACACGGAATAAAAACTTCACATGGCCAATCCCCTCGATAAAGGCAGCTTCTTTTAACTCATTTGGAAGCGTCATAAAATGCTGACGTAATAAAAAGATTCCAAAAGCAGTTGCAAAGAACGGAACCGTCATTCCAGTAAATGTGTTAATCCATCCAAATTGTTGTACCGTTAAAAAGTTCGGTACCATCGTTGCTTCCCATGGGATAAGCATCGTTGAAATAAACAGAAAGAAAATAAAATTTCGTCCTTTAAAATTTAAAAATACAAATGCATAAGCAGCTAAACTTGATACAACAAGCTGCCCAATCATCACTGCTGTTGAAACTATAAAACTATTGTATAAATAAGAAAACAGCGGTACTTTCTGAAAAATATGCACAAAATTATCGAATGTAAATTGTGTCGGGAACACCCTTCTCATTTGAATGTCTTCTGGCGTCATGAACCCTAGCAAAAATGCGTATAGAACTGGAAAAAAGACCATCACTGCGCTTATGGTAAGCAGTATGTATAAAAGAATATGTTGTTTCCACTTATTCGTAATCATTTATAATGCACCTTTCTCTCTGCAAACTTAAATTGAAGTAATGTGGCAAGAAAAATGAAAATAAATAATACCATTGCCTGTGCACTCGCTGTACCAAATTGATGATTCGCAAAAGCTTCTTTATAAATAGAGTACACAATTAAGTTTGTTGCATCGTTCGGTCCACCGTGCGTTAAAATATCAATCTGTCCAAAGCTTTGAAATGCACTAATTACAGTAACTGTTATAATAAAAAATAATGTAGGAGATAGCATCGGTAATGTAACGCGCCGAAGTTTATGTAAATAGCTAGCACCATCAATAGATGCACTCTCGTATAGAGTCGTATCAATATTTTGCAAACCACCTAATATAACTAAAAATGCAAACCCCGTATTTCCCCAAACTGTTGTAACTGATACAGAAAATAATGCCCAATCTGGACTTGTTAGCCATGCAATTGCAGGAAGATTCATCGAACCAAGTATATTATTGAATAAACCGACACTCGGATGGAATAAAAATAACCAGATTACTGCGCTAGCTGCTACTGAAATTCCCATTGTTGAAGAGAATAAAACTCGAAACAAGCCTATTCCTTTTATTTTTTCGTTTGCAATTAAAGCAAGAAACAGTGCAAACAAAATACTAGTTGGAACTGTATATAATACAAAGAGTAAAGTAGATTTTATGCTTTTATAAAAAGTTGGATCAGACAATAAATATTGATAGTTTTCCAGTCCTACGAAAAGATTTGCCTCACCATGAACATCTGTTAAATAAAAACTATAATAGATAGTACGAAATAATGGATAAAACAAAAAAATTGTAAATAATATGATGGAAGGTGCTAAAAATAACAAGCCTGTGCGCAAATCTTTCGTACGGTCCCATAATGCCCTTTTTCTTGAAACTTCTGTTTGAACAGGTAAATTTTCTACCTCAATCATTATTTCGCCACCGCCTTCAACTCTTCTTCGGCAACGAATCGAATCCTTTCATTTGTATCGTTATGAAAGAAACATAGTTTCTGTACTGGAAATTGCAATTTAACTTTATCACCTTTTTTCAAAATAAGTTGTCCGATTACTTTTGCACTCCATGTTTTTTCATTTACTATAAAATTTAAAATTGTTTCATTTCCTAATACTTCTACAGATTGCAGTGTAACTTCTTGGCCATCTTCAGCTAATACGATGTGTTCTGGACGAATTCCTAAGCGCACCTTTTGTTCTGAAAACTGTTGTAAATGCCCCGAAGACAACGGGATTTGTAATCCATCAACATGTAATCCCCCCATACCTTTATCTACGATTCCATTACCAATATTCATGGATGGTGAACCGATAAAGCCTGCAACAAATTCATTTGCAGGATAGTTATATATATCGAGCGGTGTGCCTACCTGTTGTATACTCCCTTTGTTTAACACCATAATGCGATCACCCATTGTCATTGCCTCAATTTGATCATGGGTCACATAAATCATCGTAATACCTAGTCGCTGCTGGATCTCTCTAATTTCAATGCGCATTTGTGCACGCAACTTTGCATCCAAGTTAGAAAGAGGTTCATCCATTAAACAAATTGGCGCTTGACTTACAATTGCTCGCGCCAGTGCAACACGTTGTCTTTGTCCACCTGATAATTGACCTGGTTTCGACTTTGTATATTCCGTAAGCCCTACCATTTCTACTGCTTCTATCAATCGTTTTTGTCGTTCCTCTTTTGGAATTTTCCGTATTTTTAATCCAAATAAAATATTTTCTTCTACCGTCAAATGTGGATATAAAGCATAATTTTGAAATACCATTGATAGATTTCGATTTTTCGGTTCTAAATCATTTGCAACATTTTCGTTAATAAGTAACGCCCCAGAAGTAATTTCTTCTAAACCTGCAATCATTCGCAATAATGTACTTTTCCCACACCCAGAAGGACCAACTAGAACAAAAAATTCACCTTTTTGAATCTGCACCGACACATTTTCAACTGCTATTTCCTTTGAATTCTTATAAACTTTTGACACACCTCTCAATTCAATCATCAGTTTGCACTCCTTTTTTGTTCTTGTAACCATACTTCACAACGGCTTATTGAAATCTGCTTTACCTGCAATCTCCGCCTCTTCTTACGTTTGAATGAAGCTTCCTGCAATAATAGGAAAAACCACCTTCCCTACTAGTTACTTTATAAAGGAAGGGGGTCTGAAATATTGATTTCCCTCAGCTTTTTACGTATTTCTAATATGCATGTAGGCAAATTTAAAACACCAATCTACATAGAACAACCTTCTTCTCGCTTAACCCCTATAAACTAGAGTAAATGTAAGAAATATAAATAGATTGTTATATGTAAGCGGGTGTTCTCAAATGTTCTCTACCCTAGTTACGTTGTTACCTTTACTATATTACTTATTTATTAAGTTAGTTTTGATGATTTGTTAACAAGATGTTAATCACATGTTAATATTTTTTTGTTTTTTTTTACAATTTTCACCACATTAATTATTTATTTCTCACTATAAAGTTAGTTATTTCTTTTCTTACAGCGACACAAATTAAATAGAAATAATTTATAAAAATACTAAATTTCCTAAAAATACTTTTTTCCATATTTTTTCTATAATAGTATATAATATGATAGAATTTTATAAATTTATGAAAAGATTAAGAGGCGATATGGGATGAAAAGGTATATTAAAATAAAAGGTATTGGTGTATATGTTCCAAAACGAAAAGTAGATTCTTTTGAAATAGATCGTATGTTAGGAGTCTCTGAAGGCTGGACTTTAAAAAAAGCTGGAGTGAAAACGAGATACTTTGTCGATGAGGAAACTTCTTCTTATATGGGAGCTGAAGCTGCAAAAAAAGCTGTAGCAGATGCGAATTTAACATGGAAAGATATCGATTGTATCATCTGCGGAAGCGGAACAATCCAGCAGGCAATTCCTTCTACTGCATCACTTATTCAAGAACAACTTGGGCTACAGCATTCTGGTATTCCATGTTTTGATATTAACTCAACATGCTTAAGTTTCGTAACAGCACTTGATACAATTTCTTACGCAATTGAATGCGGGAGATACAAAAATGTGGTTATCATTTCTTCTGAAATTTCTTCTGTAGGATTAAATTGGGGACAAAATGAAAGCAGCATTTTATTCGGCGATGGCGCAGCGGCCGTTGTTGTAACCAAAAGTGATCACACTTCTTCCATTATAGCTTCTCATATGGAAACGTATAGCTCTGGCGCACATCTATCGGAAATTCGCGGCGGGGGAACGATGATTCATCCTAGAGAATATAGCGAAGAACGAAAAGAGGATTTCTTATTCGATATGAATGGCAGAGCTATTTTCAAATTGTCCTCTAAATATATGTTAGATTTTATCGAAAAACTACTTATGCATACAGGTTATTCGTTAAATGATATCAATTTAATTGTTCCACACCAAGCAAGTGGACCAGCTATGAAACTAATTCGTAAAAAGCTAGGCGTCGATGAGGATCGCTTTATGACTATTTTTGAAGACTATGGGAATATGATTTCTGCATCCATTCCGTTCGCTCTTTTCGAAGCAATTAAACAAAAGAAAGTGCAACGCGGAGATAAAATATTATTACTAGGTACTTCTGCTGGGCTTTCTATCGGAGGCATTCTCCTTGAGTACTAAGAAAACAGTATTAATTACTGGCGCACGCGCACCAGCAGCATTGCATTTATGCAGGCTGCTTAAGAAAAACGGACATACCGTCATTATTGCAGATAGTATTCCTTATCCATTAAGCAAAGTTTCAACGAGCACTGATTATTTTTATGAAATTCCTTCTCCAAAATGGAAAACAGATGAATGTATCTCTGCACTACAATTAATTATTCAAAGTCATGATGTAGATTTACTTATTCCTACTTGTGAAGAAATATTTTATATATCCAGACATAAAGAGAAATTAAGCCGATTTTGTCATATATTTGTAGACGAATTTCAGAAACTTGCATTACTTCATAATAAGTGGGAATTTATTCAGTTAGTAACGAAATTAGGTTGGCAAGTTCCTGCAACATATAGAACAAATAACGAACAAATCATACAGGAAATGATTCAGCAAACATCACCCGCCACTCCTTTTGTGTTAAAACCTATTTTCTCTCGTTTTTCTGACAAAGTAGCGTTTATTACAAAAGAAGATATTGAAAAAGGCATCACGATGGACAAGCAAAATTATATCATTCAAGAGTTTATAAAAGGAACGCAGCATTGCTCCTACAGTATTGTACAATCTGGGAAGGTATTAGCTCACTCTGTTTACAAAACGGAATTCACGGCGGGTTTAGGTGCTACTATTGCTTTCGAGCATATTAACCATCCAAAAATTGACCAATTTGTTGAACATATCGTAAAGGAGCTAAATTTCTCTGGGCAAATCGCCTTTGATTTTATCATTACAGAAGATGGAGACGCTATTCCGATTGAATGTAATCCACGTACCACAAGTGGATTACATTTATTCGACGAAGAAGTAGTATCCGCTTTTTTTGCTAAAAAGGTGAACAATATGCGCATTCCTAAGCACAACTCCCAATGTGCAATTCGATTAGCAATGCTTTTATACGGAAGTCCTTACTTAAAAAGCAAACAAACACGTAAACGATGGTGGAAAGTCCTATGTTCCTATCCAGATATTATTTATAGTCGCTCTGATAAAAAAACATTTTTTTATCAGTTTTATAGCATGTATAAATTATGGCATGAAAGCTATAAACATGGACGGACTATTTTGGAGCAAACAACATATGACATATCATGGGGCGGTGAAAATTTATGAAAACGCTAGTAACTGGAGGAACTGGTTTTCTGGGACAAAAACTTGCTTTTCGATTAGTGAGTATGGGTTATGAAGTAACAGCAACCGGGAGAAATAAGACAATCGGAAAATTATTAGAGCGAAATGGAATTGAGTTTGTCTATTGCCCTCTTGAAGACAGGCATAGTGTTCTACAAGTTTGTAAAGATAAAGACTATATCTTTCATAGCGGTGCCCTTTCTTCTCCTTGGGGCAAATATAAAGATTTTTACAATGCGAATGTATTAGGAACAAAGCATATTATCGAAGGAAGTCAAAAATCTGGTATAAAGCGCCTCATCCATGTATCAACACCGAGTATTTATTTCTATTATGATGAACGACAAGATGTAGTAGAAAATGCGAAACTTCCTGATACATTTGTAAACCATTATGCGAAAACAAAGTACTTAGCTGAGCAATCTATTGATCAAGCATTCAATCATGGTTTACCTGTTATCACGATACGCCCACGTGCTTTATTTGGTCCAGGAGATAACGCCATTCTCCCGCGCCTTATTAAAGTATGTGAAAAAGGTGCTCTACCAAGAATCGGTACAGAAGATGTACTCGTAGACATTACCTATATCGATAATGTTGTAGATGCCTTACTTCTTTGTATGCATTCACCTAAACATACATTAGGTCAAAAATATAATATAACAAATGGTGAACGTGTAAATTTATATGAAGTAATTGAGAATGTGATGAAACGCCTTGGTAAAGAGGTTCAATATAAAAAGATTTCCTACAAAGCCGCTTTTACAATTGCCGCTATACTAGAAGGTATTTCAAAAACCATTTTACTTGGAAAAGAACCTATTCTCACAAAATATACAGTTAGTGTACTTTCAAAAAGTCAGACTTTAAGCATTGATAAAGCTCAAAAAGAACTAGGCTATGCTCCGAATATCAGCATAGAAGAAGGAATCACAAAATTTGTAGAATGGTGGAAAACACAATGAAAATCAAATCTTTAAAGCTATACGATACAGGATATTGTACACACCCTGAAAAAGTTGCATATTCCAAGGGGAGTTGGAGGCAAATTAGCTTTCCAGCTACAGTGGGGTTACTTCAACATCCAAGCTTAGGTTATATCTTGTTTGATACCGGATATGCTCGGCACTTTAAAGAAGCAACAAGAAAATTTCCTTACTCTGTATACGCTAAACTTACCCCTGTTCATTTTACAGAGGAGCAATCTATTAAACAGCAACTACTTCTTGATGGCATCCAGCCAGAAGAAATTAAATATATTATTCTTTCTCACTTTCACGGTGACCATACAGCAGGGCTACCTGACTTTCCGAAAGCAAAAATACTAACCTTCGCGAAAGCTTATGAAGATATAAAAAAGAGAAGTAAATTTGGTGCTCTATTAAAAGGTTGCTTAAAAGACACATTACCAATTGATTTAGAACAACGGCTGACATTCATTGATCAAATCCCACCATCAAGCTTACCTCCTACATATGGAAAATTTGAAGAGGCTTATGACGTGTTTGGTGATGCTTCATTGCTCGCTGTTGATTTAACGGGACATGCAATTGGACAATTTGGTGTATTCGTCCATTTACATAGTAATAAAATTGTTTTTCTTTGTGCAGATGCAGTGTGGCTAAGTAAAACGTATGAAAACCTTGTATTTCCAAGTAAGATCGCCAATCTTTTAACTGGGGATGCAAAATCTTATCGTCTCAACATTGAAAAATTACATCATTTATCGCAAATATCACCTGAAATTGAAATTCTTCCAACTCATTGCGAACGCACATGGAATCAAATTAAAGCAGGGGTGTACTATGAATAAATTACGAATTCTCCAGCAATATTTGAAAACAAAATATCGCTTACGATTTTCAAATCGCGAACAATTGGAACAATTTCATAAACAACAAATAAAAAAACAACTTTTGTTCACTGTAGAGATGTCTCCTTTCTATCGCCAGTTATATACACCTTTTTCAAAAGAAATCGAAAAAGGGAACTTGGCTGCACTCCCTATCATTAATAAAGAGGTAATGATGGAAAATTTTGATACATTAAATACAGTTTCTATTTCAAAGAAAGAAGCCTTTCATGTGGCATTTGAGGCTGAAAAGACCCGGAATTTTTCTCCGACTATTCGTAATATAACTGTTGGGCTATCATCAGGCACTAGTGGAAATCGCGGAGTTTTTCTCGTTTCTGAGGAAGAACGAACGATGTGGGCTGGTTCTATTATCGGTAAAGTACTTCCTTCTAGCATTCTACATAAACACACTATCGCTTTTTTCCTACGAGCGAACAGCAATTTATATGAAGCGACAAAAAATAAGCGAATCTCATTTCATTTTTTTGATTTACTAGATTCGTTTCAGCAACATATCGCTCGACTAAATGAAATAAATCCATCTATTTTAATTGCACCTCCTTCTATGTTGCGAAAAATCGCTCATTGGCAACAAGAAGGACTTATTATGATTTGTCCCAAAAAAATTATCTCTGTAGCAGAAGTACTTGAAGATATTGATAGAGAGTTTATCAGTACAATTTTTCAACAAACAGTACACCAAATTTACCAATGTACAGAAGGCTTTCTTGCTACAACATGTAAACATGGTACATTACATATCAATGAAGACCTCGTTCATATTGAAAAAGAATACCTAGATCAGGAAAGAGGGATATTCGTTCCTATTATTACTGATTTCATGAGGAAAACACAGCCTATAATCCGCTACCGTCTCAATGACATATTAATTGAGAAAAAAACAACATGCGCCTGCGGCTCTCCCTTCTTAGCCTTAGAACGAATTGATGGTCGATGTGATGATATATTTATTGGGATAAGTGAATTGGATAAGAGTAAGATATATATTTTTCCTGATTTCATTCGAAGAGCAATTATGTTTGCATCTAATGAAATTCAAGAATTTAAAGTGATTCAGCACAGCACAGACAAAATTGAGATTAAACTTAAAGTACCACCTGAACATTTCAAATCATGTAAATCTATCGTAATACAGGAGCTACATACACTATGGGCCACTAAAAAATGTGTTGCACCACACTTTTTCTTTTCACATTATGATATTCAGTTATATGATAAAAAACTAAAAAGAATAGAAAACCTTATAAAGCATGGTGAGAATATATGATTAAGCTACATGATATTCATTCTCTACACAGCATCGACTGGACCACAAAACGAGATGGAGCATATGTAAGAGACAGCTTCCTACCACTCTTACAAAATGGCATTACAGCATTTATTGAAAATGTTAATACTCAACTTTTTCTATTAGAAATTGATGATCTTATATTACCAGTTACTGTTAATCATGAGGAGTTTGAAAATTCATATGTATGTTCTCCTTATACACATTACATATCCTATGCACTAGAAGAGTTATGGGAATTAAAAAAACCGTGGTTAGAGAAGTTACTAACCTATCCGATTCATCTTATCGGAAGCTGGCTACGACGAACGAATATTAATAAAGTAATTATAGTAAATAATTGGATGTTATCAACAAATCTTTACCATTCTATCAATAAACAACAAATCGAACAGATTACGAATTTACTTGTTGAGAAATTTCCAGAGCATACAATTTTATTCCGTTCTTTAAATAGCGAATTATACCCTACAATTACACAAGCATTGTCTACTGTAGGTTACAATAAAATTATGTCTCGTTCTGTATATTTATTTAATCCAAAAGACTATAAAAAAATGAACCGAAAAGCACGAAAAGACTTATTAAATGATAAAAGTTTATTAAAGAAAAGTAATTATGAAATAATTACGAATGAGGAGTTAACAAAAGAGGATATTTTACAGATTTCCGAGTTATACAATCAACTATATATCGAGAAATATTCCGATCATAATCCAATGTTTACACCAGCTTATTTATGGAACGCACTTCAGCATCATTTATTTGAGATAAAAGTTATAAAAAAAGAGGGGATAATTGATGGTGTCATTGCTTACTTTATTAGAGATGGAGTTATGACAACTCCTATACTTGGATATGATACAAACTCTGATCAGCAACAAGGCTTATATCGCATTCTTTCCCTCCTTATTACAATGGATTCTATCGAAAAAAATTTAATTTGTCATTGTAGCGCTGGAGCTGGAGAGTTCAAACGAAATCGTGGTGCAAAACAGCAGATTGAATACAGCTATATATATAATGACCATTTGCCACATAAACAACAAAAAGTCTGGAGAATCTTAAGTTGGATATTAAATACATGTATAGAACCAATGGCAAAAAAACATCGCTTTTAAATAAAAAAGA
The DNA here is from genome assembly GCF_016483395.1 of Bacillus cereus group sp. N21. Classification (NCBI taxonomy): domain Bacteria; kingdom Bacillati; phylum Bacillota; class Bacilli; order Caryophanales; family Bacillaceae; genus Bacillus; species Bacillus cereus group sp. N21. The sequence continues at coordinate 30,975 of NZ_JAEHBX010000004.1, read as the reverse complement.
GATAAGATTCCCTCTTATCTCTTTTTCTACACCCTACATTATTCTGTAGATTGTTTGATAGTTTCATTTGCTCCTGCTACTCTTAGCATATTTGCGATTTCTTTAAAACCTCGATTTTCCGCATGCTCTAGTGGAGTAACGCCGTCTCGATCTGCCATATTTACATCTGCCCCATGATCAATGAGTAACTGAACAATTTGTTTATGATTTTCACTACCATTACCAAGAACAATTGCTTCTAGTAATGCCGTCCAACCATGGTCATTTCTATAATTCACATCGATATCTGTGCGACCTACTAGCTCTTTTACAACTTCCACATGTCCTCTTTCAGCCGCTGGAATGAGTGCTGTTCCACCATGACGATTTGTTTCTCTAATATTTGTTCCTGCATCAATTGTTAGTTTCACAATATTAACATAGCCCTCTTTGCTCGCATAAAGGAATGGATTTTCTTTATTTTCATCTGGCAATTCAATGTCTGCACCTGCATCGATCAATGCTTTCACTGTCTCAACATGATTATGATACGTCGCTGCCATTACAGGTGTTTCTCCTTTATCCCCTGATACATTTATGTTAGCTCCATCTTTTATTAATTTCATAACTGTTTCTGTATCGCCTAATGTTGCAGAAAGTAATAATTGCTTATCCATTAAATTCATATTCTTTTTCTCTTTGTTCTCTTCTTCCTCTTTATGCGTCTTCTCTTGTTTTTTTTCATTTTTCACTTGAACCGGTTTAGATTCAACCTCTTCTTGCTTCTCACAAGCTACTATCATAATGAAAAGCCCTAACAACATAAATAATAAAAAATTTTGTTTCCTCACAACTACAGCTCCTATGAAAGATAATGTTTTTTTAACCATCCCTTCATCACATGTAACAACTCTTCTTCAATAGATTTATCCATAAGCCCCTTATATTCCTTCATTAATCGAATCATTGTATGCTTATGTTCATAATTTCTTAAAATATGGTTCATGTTCGGAATGATATGCCACTCTGCTTCACCATTAACATATGAAGCAATCAGTTTAGCATGCTCAGGTGGCACTTGTATATCACTGTCTCCCGTAATTGCTAAAACAGGACATGATACTTGCTCTAAATATGTAACTACATTATATTGTAACTGTTCTCTTAGCCATTTTGCATTCACTTTCGTACCTTTTATCCATATAACAGCTTTTGTTGAATGTTGTACCTTGTTCATAAGTACTCCATTTTGCTTTCTCATACGCTGCGGAATCTTCAACATTTTAGATAACCAGCCAATGGACCCTGATGCTGTTTCTAACTCGTTAACTGCTTTGTCTATTTGTCTTTCTAAGAGCGATTTAGATGGCTCTGCTGCACCAGCAAGTAATATTAATCCCGCAACTGATTCTCTTACGTAGACAGCTGGTGCAAGCAAAGCTCCCTCACTATGCCCCGCAATAATAACACGTTTCGGATCTATTTGCGGATGATCCTTTAAAAATCTAATCCATAAAGCAGCATCATCAATAAAATCTGTTATCCCTGCTTTATAGTAATTTCCCTTACTTTTATGAGTACCACGTTTATCATAACGAAGCACTGCAAATCCTAAAGAGGTAAAATAATCAGCTAATTCTTTATATAAGTTTAACTGTAAACGATTTGTATTTCCATCACGATTTCCCTTCCCAGTACCACCAATCAACATAATAACTGGATATGTTTCTGAATAATATGTAGGAATTGTTAATGTTCCTTGAAGTGTAAAAGTACTTTCAATTGTCACAGACAGTTCTTTCCCCATTTCTATTCGCCTCTCATTCTTTTTCAGGAATGATAATCGTTGCAATCGCTCTTCTTTCCTACTATATTCTATGCCTATATTATCAAAAGTAAGAACAGGTATATAATCCAAACAGCTGTTGAAAATGATTCAACAGCTGTTTGGATTATATGAAAAAAATCTATTCTGTTACTTACGATGAAGCTGCAATAATTGTAATATCAAGTTTTCCGTATTTCCATCATCTCTTATTTCTTGTGTGACCTTTCCATCTTCCATAAAGAGAATCACATCTCCAATATCTGCTGCTACATCCATCATATGTGTAGAAAAAATAATGATTGTACCACTTCTCTTTATATCTTTTAATAATGTAACAAATTCATTTACCCAATATGGATCTAAACCATTTGTTGGTTCATCTAATAGTAGTAATTTAGGCTTGGCGAGCCACGCTTGTCCAAATAAAAGCCTTTGTCTCATTCCTTTTGATAGTCTGTGTAAACACTCGCTTTGCTTCTCTTCTAATCCAAGTAATGCAATTACTTCCTGAACTCTCTCTTTTCCTACCTTTCGAAAAGCTGCATAGAATGATAGAAACTCTTGTACAGTCATAGATTGTTGTGCATGAAAATCATCTGGCATATAACCAATTTCAGCTACATATCGCCTTCTATTTTTACGCAATTCTATGTCCTGTAACCTTACTGTTCCAGATGTAGGTGAAGAGATTCCTGCTAATATATTAAGGATCGTACTTTTCCCCGCTCCGTTTCCACCGCATAGTACAATACATTCCCCATCTCTACCGTGTAGCGAAGTAGGAAATAATGCCGTTTTCTTTTTATACTGCTTACAAATTCCATCAATTTGCAATACCGTCATTGGTTTCTTCTCCTTTCTAGTCGCCAAACAGCTAATAATAAGAAGATTACTGTATAGATCGCACTATACATAAAAAGAACTATAACTACTGCCCCACTCTGAAAAAACATCACAAGCTGATCATAGGATTGTCCAAATACTGCCCCTCCCCCTAATTGAATAACAAATATGATTCTTAGCAGTTCAGCCGGATTACAAAACACAAAAACTTTTATAAGCGACGCTATCATCGTATATGGAACAAGATTAAGAATACTAATTACTGCCGTAGGCCACATCATAATGAGTAAAAACCAAACTGCAATTGAAATTGCTAACGCTTGCCACCTTGTCAAAGAAAATGCACCAATTGTTATACCTAAAACTATAAAAAAGAATATAAGAATAATAGAAAATAAGTAAATTGCTAGTATCCAGCTACTTTTAAACATACTTCCACTTAATAATCCAATCATTACACTACTTCCAAAGCTAAGTGTAAAAAGAATAATTTGCGCTATAAATTGACCAGCAATCTTTCCTATTACATATGAGGATGTAGTTAAAGGATATGTACACAGAAGCCGCCATTGTCCATTTTCCATCTCATTTGCAATTGAAAATGATCCTGCGATTAACATAAATAAAGGGATAATGTATAAAATTAAGTTTAAAATCGTTCCCATTGTGTTCGTATATCCCGCTAAGGATGGTACATTCCGTTCCATCAAAAATAATAAAGAAAGTATTACAATCCAAAGTAATAAAAATGTATACGAAGACTTTTCTCTTACTGTTCTACGCCACTCTGAATAGCATATATTCCACATATCATCACCCTTTTTATAGAAAAAGACAACCGCCTAAGGTTGTCTTTTATCCAGCTATTTGTAGGCTATAAAGCCTCTTTCCATTTTATTTTAATGGGAGTGCCCTGAGTTATTCTCTTTCCCATGTTCCTTCTTCATTTTCCCCATCATTTCTTTATTCATTTCCCATTTATGATCCGTTAACTCTTTATATGAAAGGACTTTTCCAGCATGTTTAGATACAAAGTTTTCAGCATCTTTTTTCTCTTTAAAAGAAATTACATTGTATGCCATTGGCGTTTTAATTGTTTTATCATACACATAAGTAGCTTTATCTAATGAAATCCAATCCTTTGTATGATAATCTCGAACAAATTTTTCTTGTGTTTTTTCATTTTTATGTTCGTCCATCCATTTATACATACAACCAATGTCATCAAATTTTAGCGCTTTACCATTTTCTAAAATAACTTCCGTTGCGAATTGATTATCCATTACTGCCATATTACAAACATCACACTTATCATTTTTTTCATCGACCGCGACTGGCTCTACGCCCTTCTTTCCACACCCTACCACTGCAAATACTAGGCACATACACATAACAAATACAACATGTTTTATTTTCATCAATACTTCCTCCCTAAAAAGAACAATATACTTCCCATAAGCAACATACTTACACTAATAATCCAAGCTTCAAATTGACTTTCTGTACCTCTTTCTATCTTCGAAAACTGCATACTCATACTTGGTTTATAATCAATTAACATCGATTCATCTGGAATTTTGATTAAATTTTGTAAAACAAGCATCCCAGGCGAATGAAAAAACAACTGGTATTCAGGAATATCCTGCGTTAAAACTAAAAAAAAAGAATCAGCCTTATAAGGTAATGCACTAATACCTGTATGATTTAAATCTACTTTTAAAGCACCATCCCAATAATTACGATGAATTACATTATTCGTGCTTTTCGTAGCTTGTGAGCCATTGATATTACTTAAAAAGGTATTCTCAGCTATTTCATTTTCATTTGCATTTTTTAATTGCACTCCAATAAAGTTATTTGTAACGATGTTTTTTATAATCCGATTATCTTTCGCCTTTTCAACATACATTCCCACTCTATTGTTAGTAACTTGATTCTGCATAACTTCTGTTTCTATCGCATCGTACAAAAGTAATCCTTGCGCATGAACATTTCTTCTATTATTGATAAATTGATTTCCCTTTACAGTCGTTCTTTTCGTACCCATAATCATCGCACCAGTTATATTATATTGTGATATATTATTGCTCACATTCGTACCATCAGAATACATAAGGTGAATACCATAACGAGATTGCCTAATGGAATTTCTTAATATTTGATTATTATCACTTTGCTCTAAATAAATCCCATCCCTTACATTTTTCATTCGAACATTTTCAATTTGATTCCAATGGGACTTCCATAAATCAATTCCATTACCGGTAGCTTCTCCTAGAATACTGCTATTCTGGATTTTCGTATTTTGAGTACCTTCCAACTTCATCCCAATTTGCTGTGTACGAATTTCTAAATCAGTGAAATTATGCCCGGCTCCTGCAACATATACAGCGGCTGTTCCCTCTCTTTTCTTACACTGCTCTATTTTTAGTCGTTTAACAGTAACATTTTCCCCATTCACCTTAATAACAGGTTTATTACCACAAAAACGAATCTTCGTATTTTTCTCTCCTTCCAACGTAATAGGTTTTGATATTTCAATCGTTTCATTATACATACCATTTTTTATCTTTACAGTTCCGTACGCAGGAGTATCATCAATTTGTGATTGAATTGTTGTTTCAGCATGAATACGAAATGGGATACAAAGTAATACAAAAAATAAGAGAAAAGAAAATCGAATCATTTTCATATGTAATTCCCTTCTCTATCAAATTCTATTCACTTACTCATCTAGGAGAATACCAAAGATTTGTGTGAGATTTGTGTGAGATTTGTGAAAAAACAATGCATTTTTTGTAATAAATGGAATTTTCACTAATAAAAAAAAGATGTGTAGCAATTTCTACACATCTTCTATCATTCGCAGCCCGTAATCAATAAATCATCTTCTAACTTAAGTAACAATGTATCCATATCAATTTCCTGACCAACCTCTATATTTACAGATCGTATATGACCACTAATTCCCACTGCTACTTTCTCCAGTGTTCCGTCATTTTTTCGAATCGTCATTAATTTTTCCCATTCATATACGTAAGATGATTCATCAACGAAAATCTCTTCTACTCTTCCTTTATATGAACTATAAATCTCTTCAATCATTGCTTTCATTCAAAATCTACTCCCTACTTCACGCTTCTCTATTTTCTCATCTATTCTATCACTCCTACAATAAACACATTATATTTTTAAAAATTCAAAATAAAATTCATGAACAAAATGAACAAAATAACGATTATGCGTTTAATAACGTTATTTTTCTAATTATTTACCATACATACTCCATCCTTTATGATAAATAGAAAGGTTTTTCTGAATTTTCAGCATTTGTTGAAAGCGCAATCATTTTCAGAGGGGGAGATTACATGTTAGCGGTACTCGGGTTTGCGATGGTCTTTGTCTTTATGTTTTTAATTATGACCAAACGTATGTCAGCATTAGTTGCATTAATATTAATTCCTATTATATTTGCATTAATTGGGGGATTTTATGCAAATGTAGGACCAATGATGCTAGACGGGATTAAGAAATTAGCACCGACTGGTATTATGCTTATGTTTGCCATTTTATATTTCGGAATTATGATTGATAGTGGATTATTTGATCCAATCATTAGTAAAATCTTGAAGATTTTAAACGGATGCGCATAACGAATCCCATCTTTATTTCCTACCACGATAAAATCGGCATCTGTTTCTACTCTTATTTTCTCAACAATTGGTTGAATAATAGCAGATGGGTTTTCTTTCTGAAATGCTTCTTGAATTTCAGGTATGGCAGCAACTGTTTTTGCGACGTGTAATGCCCTTTTACCAATTTGCTCTTCCACCGTTTCAGATACAATATAGTAAAAAAGAAAGTTCGTTAAAACAATAACAAAGAAAATGAGTGTACCAATCGTCAATGTAATCCTTGGCTGTAATTTTAATTTTTTAACCTTCAAAATCATTCCCCTAACTTTCATTGCCCATTACTCTGTATAATCTCCTTAATACAAAGATCACAATATGAAAAAATAGCTTATAATATATTAGGAAACCTCCTTAAAAGATGTTGTACAAAATCTACATACTCCCTTTCTTCATCACTACTATCTCCCTGATTCAGCCAATAATCCCCATCTACTAAATCAAACATTTCAATAGCAGTTATTTCCTGACAATTAGCATGTTGCAATACCATTTTCATCGGCTGTAAATCATCATCCCAATTAAAATGTAATACAAAAGCATGTAACAATTCCGGAGTATTTAATTGAGTCAAATAAGCATTTACTTCAGCAGGTTCTCCATACAAACAACCATCGATGATTGCTTGTTCGCTTTCTGTTAATTTCAGCCGAATAGCTCCTTTTGTTTCCAATAATAAATCTGCTATTTCAGGATTATGTCTTGCTAAAAACCAAGGAGTTTTCTTTATCCCGGCTGGATGATTCAATTCCACTCCATTTTCGATTAAACACTTCACAGCTTGTTTATTATTAAACTTAATTGCTTTAGTAAGTACTGACTCATGTAAACGATCTGTTATGCCTGTTTTCGCCCCGAAGGCTAGTAACTCTTTGAATATTTCAATAGGAGCCTTTTTTACAATTACGTAATGCAAGGAGGTTCTTCCAAACTGATCTTGTTCATTTATATCCACCTTTGGCATAGCTCCTATCACTTTTTCAAGATTTTTACTCTTAATTGCTTCAAACAGTATATTCATTTCATCCACCACTTTCGAACTAAAGTCTCTTTTTTACAGAAAATACTGATATCTACAAATGGATTAAGCCCTTTATCAGTAAAAAAGTATACCTCACAAAAATCAATTAAGCTTATTCAAATGTTAAAAGTTAAGTAAAACTAACATATTTATTGTACTCGTATATCTACTTCCTACACAAGAAATCCCAACTGAAATGCTGTATTACGTTATCTAATTCTATACTTCCTTCAAGCCGGTTCTCTTATCTCTTTTTCTTATTTACAGCATCCAATATAAATACAAACGCTAAATTTTATTTATTATTCAAAAAATACCCAGTAAAATAGAAAGACACGGTTATAAGAAAGTAGGGCGAAAAATGGAGTCAAAAGAACTTTTATTACAGGAAATCGTAATCATTGAAAAATGGGAGAAAGAACAGGAAGATCTTTGGTTCTTTGAAAAGTGGGGGAAAATTCCATTTGCTATTCTTGATAAGTTAACTCCTAAGTTTATCCATAAAAAAATTAATATTTTACTAGATGAGCTCATTCAATATCTCAATTCTGGAAGTAAATATTTAATTCATCCACAAACAACAATAAAGAAATTTGAAAACGCAGCTTCTTTAACAGATGTTCAAAAATTCCCTTTAAGTGAGATAGATACAATCGTTGATAAAATTATCGAGAATAGAAAATCTGTCGCAACTGCACAAGGGGCCACAACCGGTTTTGGTGGCATTTTTACCCTAGCAATTGATATTCCAGCTGTTTTAAGCATGTCACTAAACGTTTTGCAAGAAATTGCAATTTGCTACGGTTATAATCCTGAAGATATTCAAGAGAGATTATTTATCGTAAAATGCTTACAATTTTCCTCGTCTGATATTGTAGGAAAACAAACCATTCTTCATGAATTAAAACATTTTGATGCTCGTGTCAATCACGACGACAGTATGTCCCAAATTAAATCATGGCGCGAAGTGTTTACTGTATATCGTGACAATTACGGTTGGAAGAAGCTATTTCAGATGATTCCCATTGCTGGTATGATTTTTGGTGCTTATTTAAACCGAAAAACAATTGAAGAAATTGCAGAAGTAGGGAAAATGTTTTATAAGAAAAGAAGGGTACTAGATAGACTAGAAGGAATGAAATACACTTCTAAATAGTGTCTAAAAAGGTGGGCTGGTGCAAAGATATAATAAAAGAGAATATACCCATATATTTCTTGCACCAGAATCTCTCAAAAATTATCAAAGATCTTTCTACGTTTTTCCCCTTTAGAGAAGGTAACTCTATTTAAATATAACCAAAATAGAAATCACATCGTTCCCCGTATCAGCAAAATAAAAGGAATTAAGAATACTAACACATTTAATACGATCCCAATCTTTGCTCCATTATTTTTATCTACTTTATAAGAAAAAATAGCTAAAATAAATCCAATAGGACAAAGAAATAAAGGTAAAACAAGAGAAATCCCCTGAAATACAGTTAAAATAATTTCATTTATAAAGTTAACTATGAGTAAGATCAATAGAACTGGTATTAAAATCGATATACTTGTAGTTACCCTACTTTTTTTTAACAAAATATTCTCCTTTTTAATAAAAATATATTTATTATTAATTGAACATCTTCTTCCGCTAAAAAATATACCATAATTGGAAATATTAATGGTGCAAAAAAACACTAAAGTAACTTAAAGAAAATAAGATATTATTTCCTTTCAGGTGTTTCACCTTTCTAATTTTACAAAAAAGAAAAAGCACCTCACTCTTAACAAGGCGCTTTAGCAATTATACTTTTTATTTTATACACGTACAGCTGTACCACTAACAGCAACCATTAACATTCCATCACGAACGACCTCGTAGTCTACATCAATACCAACAATTGCATTTGCACCTTTTTGCTTCGCAAGAGTTTTCATCTCTTCCATTGCAATATCACGAGCTTCTTTTAATTTACTTTCATATGCACCAGAGCGGCCACCGACAACGTCACGAACAGAAGCAAATAGATCACGTACAATATTTGCCCCCATAATCGCTTCACCGTTTACAATATCGATATACTCAATAATTTCTTTTCCTTGAATCGTTGAAGTTGTTGTTATAATCATTACTGACACTCTCCTATAATATCTAAAAATTTACTGGTATTTCTTATACCTTTATTATCACATTAAAATAATAAATGAACTATCTAATAACCTTACATAAAGATGACAGGTTTGTAAGATTTCATAGGTGAGGACTGATAATCAGTGGCAAACTCTTCATTCCCACTGATTATCAGTCCTCACCAACTAGCATTTTACGGGCAGTAATACTCCCACTCTTTGTTTTTAAGCAAGAGTATTACTGCCCGCGCAAATAACGAGATAAACTTAACTTTTATTAATTGTTACCGCACGTAGCTTTCAAATATGCATAGGTCACTAAGTTTTCTAAAACCATACTTGCGGCCTTATAATCTCTTACTTTACTTAATGCTTTCTAATTCCCATTTATGGTTCTCACCTGGTGAATTTGTATGCTCACCTTTTAAAATCTTCTCATGTAAAGATACAGGTGGGAAAATCCCATTATCTGCGACACTACCAACCCATTTATTGTATCTATACGTGATATAAGTAGAATCAGATTTTAAATAGAAGCTCTTTTGATTCGGAATTTTATCTAATTTAATTGTCGATCTGTTACGTTCTTGATCTAACCAAGTATAATCATAACCTTGTCCAACATTGAAATACTGATAACCACCATGAGTACTGTTCGTAAATTTAAGGAATACTTCCTCACCTTTTCCAATTGGCTCTCCTGGTCTAGACTGACCTTTTCTCTCAATGATTACTGATGTAGCTTCAATATCTGGTCCATGTATTTCTTGTTTTTTCGGTCCAAGTCTTAATCCATCCCAGTTGTTTCCTCTTAGATTAAAGTGTACATATTTCCCGTTTACAGTTTGAAATAAAGTACTTACATGCCACTCTTCTCTCACATTCTCTTCACGAAGTTCTGAGCTAGACGTTTTTAAATAATACGGTTTTCCTTCTACAAGAAATTCACCTGCATTATCTACTAATAAGTTATCAAACTCTTTATTATACTTAACAACTGTAGAGATTTTTTGTGTCGGAAGTTTTTTTAGTGCATCATTGATTTCAAATGTAACTTCTTTTGATGGATCGAACTGATCTAAACCTACAGTTTCTTTAGACTCATATACGTTTCCATTTTTCACTAATGTTACTTTCTGGGTTGTTTTAGAATTTTTCTTTTCAAAAGAAGCAGAGATTTCATTACTTGCTCCAAATACGCCCGGTACAACTGCCGCATAAAACTTTTTCTTAGTTGGGTCATAAGCACTATATGTTAATGTCGGTGGCTGTAGTTGTTCAAAAGCACCGACTTTCCAACCTTTTTCTACAAGAGATTCTTTTACATTTTCTAGATTCCCATTCTCAAAGATGTTACGCTCTCCACGACTATTATCTACAATCGCATTTACTTTTTTAGAATCTACGTTGACATGCTTTAAAACCTCGTTAAACGTTAAATTCTTACCAATACCGTTTGGCGCATACACTCTAAACTTCGGTTTATTCCCGATATCTGTTTCTAGTAATGCAGTAGACGCATTTACACGAGATTCATATTTTCCTGAATCTCCTAAATTCGTAAATTCTCCATCTTTCTCGATAGACAAGTCCATTGTACTCGTAGGTAATACTTCAACAGATAGAGGGGCACCTTGTTCAACAGCTTTTAATTCATCTAACGATAAGTAAATATTTACATCTGCTTGGTTATCTAAGCTGTCTATTAATACTTCTGTTTTATTTCTTCCGCCTTTTTCTGTGCTTAAGTGCTGTGCTTTATAACGATCTTGTGTTGCCTTTACCGTATTGATAATCTTATCTCCTAAGCGAATGTTAAAATGAGGAGAAACATTTTCAGCTGATGCTGTACCTGTATTTTTATATTCTAACTGTAAGCTTACCTTTGCTGCTTTTGCTGAATCTACAGTGTTTGCGGTAGACCAATCAAAATTATTAGAATAGCTTTCTGTTTCTGTTTCAGTTTTTGAATATCCATAGCCTACATTTAATGAAGCTTCACCTTTTGGCACAGGTCCTGCTGCTGAGCCTTCAACACCGCCTGTCCCAGTTAGACCAACATTAAAAGAATGCTGTGTAGATACACTTTTCTCCCAACCTTTACTGATAGATCCTCCTTTTGAATCCGTAATAGATGCAATCGGAGTAACTCCAATACGTTTGATTCCAATTTGTAAATTCGGTATATTGGCAACCATTGGATTTAACTCAGTATCAGAATCACTGCCAAAATACTGAACTTCATACGCATCTGAAAAAGGATCTCCATCCGAATTCGCACTCATAGGATTGGTAATGAATTTTAACTTTCCTTTGTCTTTCTCTGAATCCCATGCTCGCGCTTCATTTTTTCCAGTTTGATAATTAAATTCAATTTTATATCCATTTATTTCTAAGTCGTTCGGAATACCATCGTTATCCCAATCATTATTTTGTACTTCAATTTTTTCAGTAGAAATCTGTCCTTTTTTTCCATCAGTTCCATAAAGAACGCCTTTTCCTTCTTTTACATTTGCATCCTCTTGGAACTTCTCAACTTTACTTTCTGGACTTGGCTGATTTACGTCTGCTAAAGCAGGGGATGCTAAAGTCAGCGCCATTGTTACACTACTTAATACAGCAAATGCTGGTTTTAATTTCTTCATCGTCATTTTTCTCCTTGTTTTCTAGATGAGTTAGAACATCTACTAGTAAGATTAACTTCATCATAGCTAACAAATCTTTCATTTCTCTCTCATAAATGTTACAAAAGTCTTTCAACCGTATTATTTCTTTTCTGATGCAATGGGAAGAGTAAACCAAAATTCACATCCCTGTTTCCCATCCGAACGATCTTGAACACCAATTTCTCCTTTGTGTATTTCAACTAGTGATTTTGCAATGGCGAGTCCAAGTCCAGACCCTCCAGATTGTGAGCTTCTTGATGGGTCTGTTCTGAAAAAACGTTCAAATATACGTAATTGATCATCGTAAGAAATCCCTTCCCCTTCATCACGCAAAATGAATGTAACTTGCTGTTTTTGTTTATTTTCCTCCACAATTAACTCGATTGTTCCAAATGTGGGGGAATGCCGAATCGCATTATGTAACAAATTACTGATAACCCGCACTATTTTACATGGCATAATCCAAAGTCGTGGCAATGTATCCGAAACGTGCAATTGTAAATGGATATTTTTGTCCTTCAATAAGATCGCATGGGAATCTAGTACTTCTAATAGAATGCTGTCCACATGTGTTAAACTGGGGTGAAAGGCTCCTTGTCCAAGTTCTAGCTTAGAAAGCTCAAACAAATTATTAATTAATCCACTTAATCTTTGAATTTCGTTTAGGATTGTCGTTAGATACTGCATTTTCATATTAGGATCTTCAATTAAACCATCTTGTAACGCTTCTATCATCAATTGTATGCTAGCCATAGGGGTTCGTAAGTCATGGGAAATATTCGCAATTAGTTCTGTACGTGCTTTTTCTCCTTGTTCTAACTTAGTAAAGCTTTCTTCTAATTTTTTAGCCATTTGTTGAAAAGCTGTCGCTAATTCTTTAAACTCTTCTGGTTCTTTCCCGATTATATACATCGTTTCAAAGTGTCTATCACTAAATTGTTTCGTTAATGCAATTAAATTTTGAATAGATCTCATAATAGGACGTGTCATTAACCAGTAAATAATCGTTGAAAGAATCATTGCTACCATCACAATTCCTATTAATAACCGTGTTTGTTCCGGTCTAAGTAACATTCTTCTGTCACTATACCAGATCGAAATTACTATGATTCCCGTGCTTAATAAATTCATCAATAACAATTGATTCCGTAACTTCATGTTTCATTTCCTCCATCTGGCTCAAAGCGATATCCTATGCCCCAAACTGTATGAATCCAACGATTCTTTGTTGTATGCTTCTCCAATTTTTCACGTAGACGACTCATTAACACAGTTACTGCATTTGTGCACCCTTCATACTCAAAATTCCATATCTGTTCAAGAAGTTGAGATCGTGAGAATACTTGTTTTGGATGTTTTGCCATTATATAAAGTACCTCAAATTCTTTCACTGTTAACTCAATTTCATGTCCACAAACAAATACACGTCTTTTCGTTGGATCAATCTTCAAATCTAGGAACTCTATCATTTCTGATACAGGTTCTTTCTCTTGTATCGTTGCTTGATTTCCTCTTCTTAATATAATTTGCACCCTTAATACTAATTCACGAGGTGAAAACGGCTTTGTCACATAATCATCCGCGCCCATTGTTAATCCTAAAATTCGATCTCTTTCTTCTCCTCTAGCGGTTAACATAATAATAGGGACATTAGAGTATTGGCGAATTTCCTCACATAATTCCCAGCCATCTTTTTTCGGCATCATCAAATCTAAAATAATTAAATCTGGTTGATATTGCTGAAATACATTCCAACCTTCTATTCCGTTTACAGCGGTGTATACTTCATATCCTTCTCTTTCCAAGTACCGTTTACATATTTCTCGGATATTATCTTCATCTTCTATGATTACAATTCTTTTTTTCATACATTAAGTCTCCTCTGTTCCTTATAAAAACTGCGATAACAGCACACTAAATAAAGTGAAACTTTAATCAGTGGGGGTTTTCTTCATCCCCCACTGATTATTAGTTGAACGAATCGGGCTTTTACGGACAGTTCATCTCCTACCTAACTTCTTTGCTTTCGCTGAATTTTGAGGTGGGAGTGTTACTGTCCGTTAATGCGGGATAAAAATGGAGTTACACAATAATTTTTATATCACATTAATAATTCTGTTTATATAACTATAAAAAATATTTGAGTTACGCTATACACAACAGCCCATCCTATTTGTAATCTCCCTTGAATAGAAGTAGCTTTTTCAAACGCTATATGAAGTTCAAATTCCCCATATTAAATTAATTCTGTTTCTCTAACGCTATTTTCAATCCTTTTTGAAATTCTTCGATATCAGGGTTGATTCAAAATACTTCCTCCATTGAAATGAGCTTGTTTAGTAAAGGATATTAACCTTTCCATACTTGTATATCTTTGCTTTCAATTTCCTCATCTTTCTAATCCTCCTAATGTTCTTGTAGCAAGTTGTGTAACGAATTATAATTAAACATATTTTAATGTAGTTTAACACACAATCATTTCTCCATTAATCTAAATTTACTTTATTTGAATTAAATTTAACACATTGAAAGAAATAACATAATTGTATGCAGCAGAAAAGATATCTTTAGCCCTGATATTATTCAATTTCTTTATTTTTAGGAATCGATCTTGTTGTTCCTATAATGTCTTTTTATATGAATACGTTACAATTAGTTACTGATATAATGAAATATTGCTACATTTACATTTACTCAATTACTAACACCTCCTATCACCGGAATATAGATAGATTCAATCAAAAATTGATTATACTGGGGTTACTTCTTTGTTCTTCATCTGAATCTTTATTTGGATTTGCCAATCATATATGGGGAGTATTTCTTTCCAAAGCATTAGGTGGCATGAGTGCGGCATGTATGATGCTAGCGAGATTCTGGTGCGAGAAATTTATAAAACCTTGACATACTGATACTATCAATCTAAAAAAGGACATGATCAGTATGAAAAAGAAAAATTGATTTACAGAATCAACCTGTCCAAACTAGAAAGAATTCATCCATCAATTGTTTGCATTTATATCATCAAATATAATTCCGCTAGAAATATATGCGCTATATTCTCTTTTATTTTCGCTTTACATTAGAGCCTAAAAAGGCCCCTAATGCTAGAGGCCTTCCTTCGTTATTTTTCACTTTTCTCGTTTTCTTCCACTACTTGCACAACAGGCTTCTCACTCACCATTTGCTGCACAGTACCTTTTCCGGCAAATCCTTCTAATAACTCTTTCAAATCAATACCAGAAGAAGCTTTTAATGTTTCTTGCATTGTTGCCATTAAATCCGTCGCATATCCTGCCACTTTTCCAGCTCCGCTGTTTTTTCCACCGCCGCCTGTATCCACAACAGTAATCTTATCAATGTTACTAAGTGGGCTTGCAATTTCTTTTGCGTAGCTTGGAAGCATTTTAAGAACCATATCCATAATTGCCGCTTGCCCATATAATTCGAATGCTTCCGCAATTTTTTGCTTCGCTTCCGCTTCTGCTAAACCTTTTAATCGGATAACATCCGCTTCCGCTGTACCTTGCGCTTTTTGAACTTCTGCTTTTGCTTGCCCTTGTGCCTTTTCAATTTCAGCTTTTGCTAAACCTTCTACACGCACCTCTTCCGCACGTGCTCTTGCTTCTGCTTCAATCTTATATTGATCTGCATCTGCTTTTTTCATTTGTTTTACTTTTTCCGCTTCCGCTGATTGTTCAACTGCATAACGATCTGCATCTGCTTTCTTCTTTACTTCCGCGTCGTATTGTTTTTCACGACGCGCAATTTCTTTTTCTTCTAATTCAATTTGCTTTTCACGCTCAATGATTTTAACGCGCATTTGCTCTTCTGTAACACCTTGTTGTGCTTTTGCTTGTTGTAATTCATAAGAAAGGTCCGCATCGGCACGTGCTTGCTCTTGCTCTCTCTTATATGATTGTACTTTTAATTCTTTATGCTTTTCAGCCTCAGCAATTTGTGCATCACGTTGATATTCAGCTTCTTTTGCTTCTTTCTCCGCACGAGCTTTTTCAATACGTGCTTCTTTTTCACGCTCTGCATTCGCAATTGTTGCATCACGTTTCACTGTTGCGATTTGCGGTTGACCTAAAGCATCTAAATAACCATTTTTATCCATGATTTCTTTAATCGTAAAGGAGACAATACGAAGCCCCATTTTCTTCAAATCTGTCGAAGCAACTTCATGTACCTTTTGTGCAAATTGCTCTCTATTACTATAAGCATCCTCCACTGTCATTGAAGATAAGATAGCACGTAAATGGCCTTCTAATACTTCTTTCGCTTCAACTTTTAACTCTTCCGTTTCTTTCCCTAAATATTGTTCAGCTGCTGTAGATACTTCTTCAATTGTTGAACCTACTTTAATAATAGAAACACCATTTACCGTAACTGGCACCCCTTGCTTTGTATACGTATCACGTGTTCCAACTTCTAATTTATAGTTTAATAAACTAAGAAGTTCCGCTCGTTGCATAATTGGTACAACAAACGTACCACCACCACGAATAATTTTAATTTTTTTACCATCATCTGTTGTGACAACGTTTTTCCCGTCACCAAGCCAGTTCCCTGTTACAATCAGCGCCTCATCAGGACCAACTGTACGATATTTTGTGATAAACACCAAAATAAGTAAAAGTAAGATTGCGAGTAATATACCACCGATAATTAATGGAATCATTCAAATTCCCCCTTATAACTTTGGTTTTTTTAAAGAATAAGCGATGTTCTGTACAAGCAAAACACCATCTTGAACTCCCTCAATAATGACCTCGGTTCCTTGTAAAATATCTTTCTTTCCAATTGTCTTAGCTGGTATCGCATTACTTCCAAATTGCGAAGAAACTAATACTTCTCCAAATCCTTCTTTCGGGATGGTAATAATCACTTCTCCTTTGCATCCAACAAATTCAGCCATACGTTGCACTGTATTTTGTTCAGCTTCTACAATTGGTTTTAAAATCAATATTTTCATTAGAAAAACTCCAATAAAAGATATGCCGAAAGAAAGACTAAAAATAACAATACTATTCCAAGTAAATAAATACTCTCCTATATAACTAAAACCACAGAGCATGGCAAAGAAACTGAGCAGCAACGTTACAATAGATGCAGATCCATCTCCGAAGCTAAATATGGATTCAAATATATCTCCAAAAAAGATATAAATAACAGTAAGTACGGTAGCAATAATAAATCCATATAAATAAATTGTCTCAAGCGGATAACCCAACAATGTCATGCCTTATCCCCCTTTCATCATTACCTCTCTCTTTGTTATATGTATGCCTCACCTCTTTCAAAAATTATTTTTCCTAATTTTCAGTTATTTATCCTTTAAAGAAAAACCTGTACGACAGGCTGCTTAAAAAAGAACAGGAGGAGCCTATAGTGACAGGCTCCTCCTAGAAAATAACCGATATATTGTATATCTATATAATATACTATTTTACATAATAAGTAAAGTTATATAAATATTTCTACCTCAATTTTTTCCTTTTTATTACACATGAATGAATATTCTATTATATAAAAAGCCCCTTAAAAAAGGGGCTACGCCATTTTCTCACCTGATTCTTCTCTAAAAAAGCTCTTCATTGCATGAAACACATCAGCTTTCTGCTTTAAAATATAGTATCTGAAATTCTCATCTTTAATATTTTTATAGGCTGACATAAGCGTACTGTGACGATTATACTGGTTTACTTCCCCATACCCAAACATATTACATACCTTCATCAATTCTTGCACAAACTTCACACACCGAGCATTATCTGATGTTAAGTTATCTCCATCTGAAAAATGAAATGGATAAATATTATAGCGTTCCGGTGAATACTTGCCATCTATAAGCTCAAGTGCTTTTCTATAAACAGAGGAACAGATTGTTCCACCACTTTCTCCTTTTGAGAAAAACTCTTCTTCTGTCACGACCTTCGCTTCTGTGTGATGCGCAATAAACTCTATATCTACCGTTTCGTACTTTGTACGTAAGAATCTTGTCATCCAAAAGAAGAAACTACGCGCCATATACTTCTCCCAAATCCCCATAGATCCGCTCGTATCCATCATTGCTAATACAACAGCTTTGGAATCTGGCTTCAACACTTCATTCCATGTTCGGAACTTCAAATCTTCTTGACGAATTGGATGAAAAGCTGGCTTTCCATTCATAGCATTTCGTTTGTAAGCTGAGATCATCGTCCGTTTTTTATCAATATTTCCCCACAATCCTGTTTTTCTAATGTCATTAAATTCAATATGTTCAATACGATTTTCATCCATTTCTTTCCGCTTTAAATTAGGCAGCTCCAACTCTTTAAAAAATGCTTGCTCTAATTCTAAAATTGATACTTCTGCTTCATAATAATCTTCTCCAGCTGCATCCCCTGCACCTTGCCCTTTTCCTGGTCCTTTTTGCTTTTGACCACCTGACCCATCTCTTGCAACCACATCGCCAACTTTACTATCACCAGTTCCTTGCCCAACATGTTTATTCTTATCGTAATTATATCTAATTTTATATTCATCTAAAGACCGAATTGGTATTTTTACAACGTCCCTACCATTAGACATCACGATATTTTCTTCTGTCACAAGGTCTGGTAAGTTATTCTTAATTGCCTCTTGCACCTTTTCTTGATGGCGTTGTTGATCGTCATGTCCTTTGCGATGGAGGGACCAGTTTTCCTGTGAAATTGTATAATTTGGTTGATTTTCTTCGCTCATCTTTTTCCCTCCTTACTGTGATTTTCCTTATTTTCTCTAATAAACAGTAATATACAAATTTGAGGTTATGATGTAGCAACAAGAGTAGTTAAAAAGTATCTGTTCATTAGAACTTACTTTTTCCATAATCATAAGACACCCATAGCTTTTTTACGTATTGCTCCGAACTTCCTTAACAAAAACTTTGGCATTCATTTTAAATTGAAATTTCTTTAGCTGATAAAAAAGAAACACAATTCATTGTTGCACACTTTTCCACTCTGCAACATATTGTATTGTGTTGGCTTTTTCTGTATGAATGGTTGGTTACTCTATCATATGCGTATTGTAAAAATAATTGACAATAAATTCATGAAATTGCACCCTAATTTATTATGTTTGGACAAGTCTCCAGGAAACATTCACTATATAAATACATATTGAAAAACCAATACAGCACCTACTTTTTAGGTGGAAGAGAGCATCCGGCCAAGCCTAGTAGTGGTCAGTTCCTTTTTTGGCCCCCTTCCTTGTGAAAACAACAGGAAGAAATGAGTGGAGATTTTTTCATAACCACAATTTAGATGTTTGAAAATCGAAATGGATTTATATAGTAAAGTTCCATTACTTCAATCAGATAGATACAAAAACGCTGCCTCTGCTTTCATTAGAGACAGCGTTTTATTATCAAGCTATCGATTCAACAAGCTACCTACATAGCGAAGCAATTCATTTGCTGATGAAGAATTATAGCCATGTTCATCGATTAAGCGTGCTACAACATCATTAATTTTCTTCAGCTGATTTTCATCTGGTGTTTTCGTAGATGTTGTAATTTTCACAATATCTTTCAAATCAGCAAATAATTTTTTCTGGATTGCTTCGCGAAGGCGTTCATGTGAGTTATAATCAAAACGTTTTCCTTTACGAGCATAAGCAGAAATGCGTATTAAAATTTCTTCTCGGAACGCTTTCTTTGCATTTTCTGAAATACCAATTTGCTCTTCAATAGAACGCATCAGCTTTTCATCTGGACTCATTTCTTCACCTGTTAATGGATCACGTAATTTTGATTTATTGCAATATGCCTCAACGTTATCCAAGTAATTATCCATAAGCGTCTTAGCTGATTCTTCATACGAATACACGAATGCTTTTTGTACTTCTTTCTTGGCAATTTCATCGTACTCTTTCCGTGCTAATGAAATGAAATTCATATAGCGCTCCCGATCTTCATTACTAATAGATGGATGTTGATCTAACCCATCTTTTAATGAACGTAACACATCAAGCGCATTAATCGATGGTACTTCTTTTCTAATAATAGTAGAAGAAATACGGTTAATGACATAACGCGGATCAATACCACTCATACCTTCATCCTGATATTCACGCTGCAATTCCTCTACATCAATTGCATTGTAACCTTCTACCATTTCTCCGTCATACAAACGCATCTTTTTAATTAAATCAATATCCGGGCGCTTCGGATCCTTCAAGCGTGTTAAAATCGTGAACATTGCTGCGACGCGAAGTGTGTGCGGCGCAATGTGTACATTGGCAACATCGCTTTCATGAATCATCTTTTCATAAATATGTTCTTCTTCACTCACTCGTAAATTATATGGAACCGGCATTACAATAATCCTTGAATGTAACGCCTCATTCTTCTTGTTAGAAATAAAGGAGCGATACTCTGTTTCATTCGTGTGGGCTACAATTAATTCATCTGCTGAAATAAGTGCAAATCTCCCCGCTTTGAAATTCCCCTCTTGTGTAAGAGATAATAGATGCCATAAAAATTTCTCATCACATTTTAACATCTCCTGAAATTCCATCATACCACGGTTTGCTTTATTTAACTCTCCATCAAAACGGTATGCACGTGGATCTGACTCTGAACCATATTCTGCAATTGTAGAAAAATCAATACTCCCTGTTAAATCTGCAATATCCTGTGATTTTGGATCTGAAGGACTAAATGTACCAATTCCTGTCCGGCGATCTTCCGAGAAGAAAATACGTTCTACAATTACATCTTCAATTCTTCCACCATATTCTTTTTCTAAACGCATCACATTTAATGGTGACAAATTCCCTTCAATTCTTACCCTATATTCATCGTAAAAGTCATCACGTAAATGATGTGGTATTAAATGAAGAGGATCTTCATGCATCGGGCAACCTTTTATCGCAAAAATAGCTCCTCGATCTGTACGCGAGTATGTCTCTAATCCCCGTTTTAACATAGTGACTAACGTGGATTTCCCACCACTAACTGGTCCCATTAATAATAAAATCCGTTTTCTAACATCTAAACGTTTCGCAGACGGATGAAAATATTCTTCCACAAGACGCTCTAATGCTTCTTCTAATCCAAATAGCTGATTGCTAAAAAAATTATATTTTTTTCTACCCTCTACTTCTTCAATGCCAGCATCTTTAATCATATTGTAAATGCGAGAGTGTGCAGTTTGAGCCACCCATGGTCGTTCTTTAACAAGCTCCAAATATTCCGCAAACGTACCTTCCCATTGTAAACGTTCTTCTGCTTCTCGATGCTGTTCAATTTTCTTTAGAATATCCATTATAGCTCCTCCCCCATCTCCTTGTTCAATCGGATTATTATAAAAGGTATGCGAGGATGTCCTTAAACATTCTTTAAATCAAAATGAAATCTTCTACAAACATTATAAATTTCACCCCAAAGTTAAAAGAAAATTCGGTATAATAAAAATACTAGGGAACTTGTTCTCCATTCTTACAGGATATATCTTCTTTACTTCCATAGAATCTACATAAACTTCAGATCAAAATTATTTTAAATAAAATATGAAGAAGGAGGTCTCACATGAAATTATTATTAATTTTAGGTGTCTCACTTACATTTCTTACTGCAATTTTCACTTCAGGATATAATGATAAACCAGGTACAAACAAAAAGTGATGGGCCTAAGCCCATCACTTTTTGTCTGCTATTACATTTAAATTTTAATATACAATCTCTAAATCTAAACCTGGATAATTTTGTTGGCGGAATGCCTCATAAATTAAAATCGCTGCTGTATTGGATAAATTTAAAGAACGTACTTTGTCAGTCATTGGAATACGTAAACAATGATCGAAGTTTTCTTCAATTACGTTTGCTGGCAATCCGTTTGTTTCTCTTCCAAATACAAAATAATAATCTTTCTCTACCTTACTATAATCAAACGCTGTATGTGCTTTTTCACCATACTTTGTTAAATAGAAGAATTCACCGTCTTTATTTTTTTCATAAAACTCTTCAATCGAATCATAATACGTAATTTTTACGTGCTGCCAGTAGTCAAGACCGGCACGTTTTAACATTTTATCATCCGTTGAAAATCCAAGTGGTCGAATTAAATGTAATTCTGTTCCAGTGGCTGCACAAGTACGTGCAATGTTCCCTGTATTTGCTGGAATTTCTGGTTGATATAAAACAACATGTACTCCCACGTTATATTCACCTCAATCTTTTGTCTACTACGTATTATACCACTTGAGTGAAAAATCTCTACCCATTAATAATATGAAAAAATTTATATTTCATTTGTGGTGTATATTTACTGGAATCTTCATAATTCCAATAACGCCTGCGGCTATTAGCAGAATGGGCATTTACAAGCGGCATGCCGTCCGCATCTTTGGCTACAACTATTGTTGTATGATTCCATCTACCATCATCTTCAAAATCATAAACAATTACATCACCAAGTAGAAGGTCTTCCGGATTTTCTACCGCTTTAGCACGAAGTCCTGTTGTAGCCCCTGATAAATACCAATAAAATGAATGAGCAACTGCCCAGCTCCAGCTCCACTGATTCTCCCTTTGCCACCATCCTTTACGAATGTTAGGATACCCAGTCATTGGTGTTTCACCAATATGCAGACACTGTGAAATAAAATTCGTACAATTATCAGGAAAATTACGATACGCAGGGTTTCGATCATCCCACCAACGCTCCGCATATTTGACAGCTTCTAAGCGATTATATTGATACGAATCATACTTTCCTTTCGTTATCTCACGCTCTAACGTTTCCCCTTGGACCTTTTCTTCTTTCACTGCAATATCTTTATCTTCTACAATACGCCCATCTTTCAGATAAACACGCCGTTCTAATTGTTCTTCTTCCATGTAGAATAATTCATGATGATGAACTAAATATTTCAAATGAACTTGATAATCTACTTCTTGATATTGCTTACTATTCAATTGTCTTATAAAAGATACGTCTGCTGTTGCCTTTACAATTTCAGCATCACGTTTTTGAAACAAACTTCTTTTTCGCTGTAATACTTGTAGTAAATCAGCAGGAAGCTTATCGACGCTTACACGTTTATTTGTAATATACGCTAAAAATTGTTGCATCTGTTGTTCAAGCTGTTTCTTTACCAACATAGGCCTCTCCCTCCCATATTACACAATATGAAAAAAAGAGGTATTATCTACTGTTTTTTCTCAGCTAACATTTCAAGACCGCGATTCATTTCATGAAGAACTTCTTCATCCTTTTCACGCTCCATCGCCTTTTCAATCGCTTCTCCTACACCTTCACCACCGATTTTTCCTAGAGCCCATGCTGCTGTCCCACGAATTACGGGTCTTGGATCATCTTTCATAACACCAATTAAATCAGGAGTTGCTGTGGTTTCCTTGAAATGAGCAAGGGCTAAAATTGCATTTCGTTGCAATGGTTTTTTCCCGCGCCATGATCCAGACATAATGCCATATTTTTCTTTGAAATCCCGATTACTTATCGTTAATAATGGAGTTAATAATGGTTTAACAAGCTCTGGATCTGGCTCCATTTCTGGATGGTTATGAAAGTCCTTCCCTCTGTTCTTTGGACAAACTGTTTGACACGTATCACAGCCGTAAATACGATTTCCAATTTTATCTCGATATTCTTCTGGGAGAAACCCTTTTGTTTGCGTTAAAAAAGCAATACATTTTTTTGAATCTAATTGTCCTCCCTGTACAAGTGCACCAGTTGGACAAATATCAATACACTTTGTACAACTTCCGCACTGATCTTCTATTGGTTGATCCGGCGGAAATGGTACGTTCGTAATC
Source organism: Bacillus cereus group sp. N21 (assembly GCF_016483395.1). Classification (NCBI taxonomy): domain Bacteria; kingdom Bacillati; phylum Bacillota; class Bacilli; order Caryophanales; family Bacillaceae; genus Bacillus; species Bacillus cereus group sp. N21. Next base: position 7,022 of record NZ_JAEHBX010000004.1, on the reverse strand, counting down.
ATTTCACCTAAATACACATAGGAGCCAAATTCTGGCGTAATAATAGAACAGTTTTTACCGCTCCATCCAATACCAGCACGCTCCGAAACAGCGCGATCGCTCAACTCTCCCGTATCCACCATTGATTTCACTTCTATATCAGGAAGCTTCTCAATTAAATACGCCTCTAATTTTTGCAGGCGATCCCGCAAAACAAGATGATAATCTTGTCCCCAAGAAGCACGGCAAAAAATACCACGTCTTTCTCCTCGTTTACTTAACGGTGCATTTTTCAACTTTGATGGATACGCTAATGCAATTGCAATAATGGATTTTGCTCCTGGCAATAGTAACTGTGGATTAGTTCTTTTTTCAATATCAGGTTCTTCAAATCCAGACTGATAATTTAATTGTTGCTGCTGAATTAAACGCTGTCTTAATTCTTCAAATGGTGAGGCACTCGCAAAGCCTATTTTATCTATTCCAATTGTTTTACTATACGCTATAACATCTTGCTTTAATTGCTCAAAATTCATGCTTTGCCTCCTGCTACGATGAATACATATCCTCATCAAACAAGTAATCACCTACTGATGGTTAGCAATCCACTTCGTAATCATAGTCCTTAATTCTATTTTCGCATAAAATCTTCATTTCCAAACATTAAAAAACGCAATGCCTCGTTTATCTTAGAAACGAAACACTGCGTTGATCACAATTTATTATGAGAATATGAAATAATATCTGGAGCGGGTGAAGAGAATCGAACTCTCGACCAGAGCTTGGAAGGCTCTTGTTTTACCACTAAACTACACCCGCAAATATGAAAAAACATAAGATATTGAAATAACTTATGTAAAATAGTATAGCATGTAATAAAAGTCCAAGCAAGAATTTTATCGAAAAAAGTCGAAAAGTGATGAATAATCATCACTTTTTCAATTCTTTATCGATTGCCTTTTTCATACTATCATAATCAGGATTTGAAAGATTCCCATTTACATATACTGAAGGAGCACCTTGTACTTTTAATTTTTGTGCACGATCGGAATCCTTACGTACTTTGTCTTGGGTTTCTTTGCTATGTAAATCTTTTTTAAACTGTTCTATATTAACTTTCGGAAGTTTTTCCTTCACTATATTAAGAAGCAGTTCTTCTGTAATCCATTCTTCAGTATCTTTCTTCTGAATTTGATAAATTTCATCATAGAATGTCCAGAAAGATTCTGGGTCTTGTTTATAAATCGCTTCACCAGCCGCTGCACCTAAATTAGAATCTTTTCCAATAAACGGAAAATTAATGAAATAAAACTGGACTTTCCCTTTATTAATATACTCCTCTTTTAAACGAGGTAATACAGTCGTATCCCAAGTTCGACAAGCTGGACATTTAAAATCCCCAAATTCAACAACCTTAACGGCTGCATCTTCCTTACCTAAAGATTGCTGCGTGGAATAAGCAAACATTTCATTCCCTTTATCTTTTTTGTCATTTATGATACTGTACGCAACTGTTCCAATTACAATTAACACTGCAATAGAAAAAACAATACCAAGAGCCATGATTTTATTTGATGATTTCATATACATTCCTCTTTAAATTCATATTCTGTATACATTGTTGTACACATTACACATGATATCAATACTTTTATACATCATGCAATGAACACGCTCACATAATTTCCAAAAACACAACAAATGTGTCAATATTGTGTCTCTTCTTTGGCAGTCTTATTCAAAAAAAAGTGAAGTTCCCCTATGGAACTTCACTTTTAACTTACCGCTTTTTCACGAGCTACTTTTTGCAATGAATGCTGAGTTGGAATGTCATGACGAATTACTAATTTTTCACTAATTGCTTGCACATATTCATCATGACTAATATATCCTTCTCGTTCCATTAATTTCAAAACGACATTTCGTCTTTCTACTGCTTTGTCATAATTTTGAGCAGGAGAATAATAAGCAGGTGCTTTCACAACAGCAGCCATCATTGCACTCTCACTTAATGTTAATTGATTTACCGTTTTGCCAAAGTATAGCTTGGATGCTTTTTCAATCCCCCATGCACCTTCTCCGTAATAAATATTGCTTACATATAATTTCAAAATCTCATCTTTAGTAAATGTTCGCTCAATTTTTTTTGTATAAAAAACTTCCTTCCATTTACGAGAAAATGTACGTTCATTAGATAAAAAAGCATTTTTGGAAAGCTGCTGTGTAATTGTACTTCCACCTTGTACAACACCACCAGCTTTTATATTTTCAATAGAAGCTCGAACAATTGCTATATAGTCTAAGCCGTTATGGTGATAAAACCTTTTATCTTCTGTCGCAATAAATGCGTGAGCCAGAGATTCTGGTACCTCTAATTTAGCAGGTACATGTAGCTTACTAATATCACTTCTTTCAATCATTACATTTCCGACAAATAATAATGTACAACTCAGTAGTAATAATAAAATAATAGCTTTATAAAGAAACTTTGTAATTGGATTGAATGAAACTTTTTGATGATAGTTAACTCTAGACAGTACTCGTTCTTTCATTATGCACACCTCTTTTCCTTACACCATATATAATCCTTACATTAAGAATACCGTTTTTTAAAACAATCTCCAATTGATTTCTCTTACACCTACCTTACAATGTTGTAAGTTATAGAATACATATTCTAGCAGAAAAAATGGTAAGCTTCTATATACATCGAAATTAAAAAACAACATACCCCCCTTCTTTTTAGATGGGAGAGAGAACCCGGCCATGTATAGCAGCGGTCAGTGCCTTTTTTGGCCCCATGCCACGTGAAAACAAAGGGAACAAATGAGTGGAGATCCTCTTTTGTTTTCATAGCCGCGACTTATATGTCGTAAAATCAAAATGGATATATATATTCAGATGAATTGCTTTAAAATCACATATTCATCCTTCTTCTATTATATCACCTGGCATATTTTTAGTTTTAGTTGGTTCCCTCCTAACATTTTTTCTACAGTATTTCTAAAAAATTAATATAACAGTCCAATTAGAACAATATAGATATAATACCAAACGAACGTTCTTATAATCAATATGTATTTACTATGTATACTTTTTATCTTATTACTTTACCTAATTTCACCGATTAAACATCATACTAGACATTTTTACTTACACAATATAAGAAAAAAAGGACGAGTGATTTGATGATATCTCAAATCACTCGTCCTTTTGAAATTAATAATAGATGAAATAATCTATAATCTTCCTATCAAATCATAAGGATCTACTTTCCATGTTTCATATGGAATGAAATTCTTTGCTTTTATGGCATCAAGTGTTCTCGACTTCATATGTGGGCGTGTTATATATTTTATGTAAGCAGAAACAGCAACAATATGCTTAGGGGTTGTATATTCCATCATCCAGCTTCCAAAGAATATTAGTTTTATTTTAAAATCAATATAATTTAATTTTCAACAAGCATTTCGAGAATCCTTTTTAATCTACAAACAATCCAAAAAAAGAGACCTTTTGTTCTAATTAACAAAAGGTCTCTTTTTTAGATATTATTCACCTAAATCAACATTGTGATAAACTTGTTGAACATCTTCTAAATCTTCTAATGCATCAATCATTTTTTCAAATTGTACTTGTGCATCTTCTTGAAGTGTTAAATCATTTTGTGCAAGCATTGTTAGCTCAGCAACTGTAAATTCAGTAATACCAGCATCCTTAAGTGCTGCTTGTACCGAATGGAACTGATCAGGTTCAGCATAAACGATAACTGCTTCCTCTTCTTCTAGAATATCACGCGCGTCTACATCTGCTTCCATTAAAATTTCAAGCACTTCATCTGCTGTTTTTCCTTCAAGCCCAATAACAGCAGTTGCATCAAACATATATGCTACGGATCCATTTACGCCCATATTACCACTATTTTTACTAAACGCAGCTCGTACATCCGCTGCAGTACGATTCACGTTATTTGTAAGTGTATCTACAATTACCATAGATCCATTTGGTCCGAATCCTTCATAACGAAGCTCGTCGTAATTTTCTTCAGAACCACCTTTTGCTTTTTCAATCGCACGATCAATGATTGTTCTTGGTACATTGTATGTTTTTGCACGTTCTAATACGACTCTCAACGTTTGATTTGATTCTGGATCTGGCTCACCTTGTTTTGCAGCCACATAAATCTCACGTCCAAATTTCGCATATATACGGCTTGTATTTGCATCTTTTGATGCTTTTTTGTCTTTAATATTATTCCATTTACGGCCCATACTGTTCCACTCTCTTTCACGTTTAAATCTACATAAAAATATTAATATGAAATACAATGTTTATTCAACACTTTTTCAAAATAAATACAAAAAGTTCATTATTGATTCGCATTACTGACATAATATAAATCAATATAATTTCGTTCATTCACCAAATTATATTATACCTTAAATTCATAATTCATTACGAATTTAACACTCAAATAACATGATTTTACAGTGTAAATACAAAAAGCCTCCTAAAATGGAAGCCTACTTTTACAACCCATTATTTTGGTTCTGAAAGGTCTCCAGATTTCGTTAATGATCTAGCAATTCCATCTCCAAATTTATTTAATACAAAGTGTGTTTCCTCATAATGCGCATGATTTGGTTCATCGGACTCTCGGACTCACTGCCGATTAAAATGCACGGTTTTAATGCGTGGTGCGAACGGTGAGAATTGCTCGTAGTGTTAACTTTTGTTCAGCTAGTACCGATAACGGAATGACTGATACTATAAGAGTTTTTCTTTGTGTTTATAGCAATACGTAAATAAGACCGCCTCTTTTACAAGAACGGTCGTACAAAAAACATTTGCTGGAGGTTGCTACGAATAGCTTAAGATATCTTCTTTAGTTATTGTGGACAAGAATTTTTACGTTTATTCGCAAAAACAGCAGGCAACTGATTAAGTCCCCCGCTACGTTCTTGCACGACACGGAAGAGAGAGCGCCCCGTTTTGAAAGAGTGAAGCCGAAGGAAAGTCGGCTTGCAGATAGTATACGCAATACAAAAAAAGATTATTCAAAGAGGAGGAATTAGAATAATCTTTTTATCCTCCTTCCTTATTCTGAAATTAACGTCCGGTCCACATATCCTGTACAATTCCGTTTTGGAATAATTCATATGGAAAATAACAATACCCTTCATCTCCCCATTCTGTCCCCCAGCTGTTTCGAATAATCACAACTTTTTTATCATCATCATACCCAACAGCACATACAGCATGTCCTGCTGGTTGTCCATCTTCTATAATTACATCATCAGTTCCTGAGATAGGTACGATTCCAGTTTTTCTTACCTCATCAGAATGATAAAAGGCATTTGTAACTAGAAAACCAAGAACTACTGGAAGTCCATGCGCCAGTGCAGATTTTAATCGTGGTAAATCTTGCACACGACTATATTGCCCAATCCGATAAAGTAATGCATCATTTTCCGATTTCGAGGATGGTGTATTCCTTATAGACAAAGTCATTCAATATATATCCTTAACATATACATTGGAAAATATGTATTCTATAACAGAGAGTCTTGGTTATACTTTGACTTCCTCGTATAAAAAAAACGAGTAAAGCCAACGAGAATGGTGGTCACTTCCGATAATTAAACGCGGGGCTCCGTAGGATTTTCTACTACATTACGCATATATAAAATGACGTTTTCTTTACTATGTTCCTCTGTGACGTTATACAACTTTAAATTTATACTGTCGATACCTTGCTCATGTAAATGGTTTAGGCAGATACTTCCTTACGATAAAGCCCAATCGTATGAGGCCTTAAATTACGTAACTCACAATTCTTCGTAAAAATACTTAGCGCATCCTCAAACGTTTCTACGTACGACTTTTTACTTTTGTGAACAACAGATAATTCGCGATCATTTAACACGTTCCTTCGTCTTACCACAACTACACCTCCACACTCAACGTAAACGATTTGCTCGCACGCTTCGAGTTAATATAGTCATCTAAGAATTCAACGTCTATAAACGCAAAAAAAAGCACTCCTTACCGAAGTAAGAAGCGCTTAATATGTACGATATAATCAATCCGAAGACAAATAAAAAAGACGAGTAATCGTCTTTTTGATACCGATGGTCGGGGTCGAACCGACACTCCCGAAGGAACACGATTTTGAGTCGTGCGCGTCTGCCAATTCCGCCACATCGGCATAATAAGAAAGGCGGCAACCGGATTTGAACCGGTGGTAAAGGTTTTGCAGACCTCTGCCTTACCACTTGGCTATGCCGCCATATTAAATTACTTTGGAGCGGAAGACGGGATTCGAACCCGCGACCCCAACCTTGGCAAGGTTGTATTCTACCACTGAACTACTTCCGCAAAAATGGCTGGGCTAGCTGGATTCGAACCAGCGCATGACGGAGTCAAAGTCCGTTGCCTTACCGCTTGGCTATAGCCCACCGAAGTTTTAATTCATTATATGCAAGTATTAACTACTTTATTTACAAATATTAAAAAATAAAAATGGGGCGACTGATGGGAATCGAACCCACGAATGCCGGAGCCACAATCCGGTGCGTTAACCACTTCGCCACAACCGCCATGTTGTGTTTTGGCAGGGGTAGTAGGAATTGAACCCACACTGGAGGTTTTGGAGACCTCTGTTCTACCTTTAAACTATACCCCTATATAAAATGTAAATGGTGGAGGGGGGCAGATTCGAACTGCCGAACCCGAAGGAGCGGATTTACAGTCCGCCGCGTTTAGCCACTTCGCTACCCCTCCGAAACTTACATGGTGCCGGCTAGAGGACTTGAACCCCCAACCTACTGATTACAAGTCAGTTGCTCTACCAATTGAGCTAAGCCGGCATATTTAGTTAAAATGGTGGCTCGGGACGGAATCGAACCGCCGACACGAGGATTTTCAGTCCTCTGCTCTACCGACTGAGCTACCGAGCCTTTATATAAATGGCGGTCCCGACCGGGGTCGAACCGGCGATCTCCTGCGTGACAGGCAGGCATGTTAACCACTACACCACGGGA